>JAZULX010000270.1:0-5987 GCA_045603325.1 Oscillospiraceae bacterium
GTCGTAACCGGCCTCAACGAGGGTTTCGTAGCCAGCCTGCATAGTGCGCAAACACCGCCGCAAAGAACAGCCTGCTCACCAAAGAGGTCGGTTTCGGTTTCGGTGCGGAAGTTGGTTTCCAGAACGCCGGCACGGGCGCCGCCGATACCCAGAGCGTAAGCAAGACCGATATCCCATGCATCACCGGTGGCGTCCTGCTCAACAGCGATAAGGCAGGGCACGCCTTTGCCGGCCTGGTATTCGCTTCTGACGGTATGGCCGGGGCCTTTGGGAGCGATCATGATGACGTTGACATTCTTGGGAGGCTTGATGCAGCCGAAATGGATATTGAAGCCGTGAGCAAAGGCCAGAGTTTTGCCTTCGGTCAGGTTGGGCTCAATGCTTTCCTTATACAGCTTAGCCTGCTTTTCGTCGTTGATGAGGATCATAATAACGTCGGCGATTTTGGATGCGTCGGCAGCGGTCATAACCTTGAGTCCCTGCTTTTCGGCCTTTTCCCAGCTCTTGCTGCCTTCGTAAAGGCCAACAACCACGTTAACTCCGCTTTCTTTAAGGTTCAGAGCATGAGCGTGACCCTGGGAACCGTAACCGATTATAGCGACAGTCTTGCCGCTGAGCTTCTGAAGATCGCAATCCTGCTGATAAAAAATTCTTGCCATGATATATTACCTCTTTAAAAATTATTTTATAAATTTGTTATTTTTCTGATGGTGGTGCTGCCCTTCTCCAGGGACACGCTGCCGGTACGGCAAATTTCAAGGATGGTGAAGTCGCGCATAAGGTTGACAAATTCATCTATGCGGCTGGTTTCGCCGGTGAGCTGGTAAACGATGGATTCTCTGGAATAGTCCACGGTGACGGCATTGAAAGCATCCGCCGCAGCTCTGATTTCCTCCCGGGTTTCGCTTTCGTTTTTCATTTTTATGAGCATCAGCTCACAGCTTACGGCGTTATGGCTGTCAAGCTCACGGATGGAAATAACGTCAGGCAGCTTTGTAAGTTGGCTGATGAGCTGCGTCTTTTTTGCTTCGCCACCGCCGAACACCACGGTGATGCGGGAATAGTCATTGGATTCCGTTTCGCTCACAGTCAGGGAGTCTATGTTGAATTGGCGGCGTCGGAACATACTTGTGACCCGGTTCAGCACACCGAACTGGTTGCGGACAAGGACCGCTAAAGTGTGTCTGCTCATATTACTCACCCACCTTCATAATTATATCATCCATGGTTCCTCCGGGAGGCAGCATGGGAAGTACGAATTCGTCTTTGTCGATGGCGCAGTCGATAACATAGGGGCCGCTGAATTCAAAACCCTTTGCAATGGCTGCGTCCAGAGCTTCAAGGCTGTCCACCTTTTCGCCGTCGCCGCCAAAAGCCTTTGCCAGCTGAACAAAGTCTGTTTTTCTGTTCAGAACCGTATTGGAATAGTGCTTATTGTAAAATAGGGTCTGCCACTGGCGCACCATACCGAGAACGCCGTTGTTCAGGATAAGGATAACAACGGGGATGTTGTAGGAAACCGCAGTTGCCAGTTCTGTCAGGCACATGCCGAAGCTGCCGTCGCCGGTGACAAGAACTGTATGCTCACCTGTACCTGTGGCTGCACCGATGGCGGCTCCGATGCCGAAACCCATGGTGCCAAGACCGCCGCTGGAGATGAATCTGCGGCTGTTTTGGAATTTCAGATTCTGGGCTGACCACATCTGATGCTGACCCACGTCTGTTGCAACGGGAGTGTTGGGTTTGAGATGCCTGTTAAGGGTCAGAATTGCGTTTCTGGGGGTCATACCTTCGCGATGATCCAGATATTTTTCTTCATCACTGAGATATTCGGCTATCTTTGCCTGCCACTGGGGACGTTCTGTTTTTTTCAGCAAAGGCAGCAGCCTCTGGAGAGTCAGTTTTATGTCTGCTTTCAGGCCGCTGAAAGCGTTAATGTTTTTGGAAAGCTCGGAACCGTCGATATCTATATGTATTATCTTTGCCTGAGGTGCAAATTTGCTTTTGTCGCCGGTTGCACGGTCGTTGAATCGAACACCCAGAGAGATAACGCAGTCTGCGTTGTGCAGGGCCATGGAAGATGCGTAATGACCATGCATGCCCTGCATGCCAAGATAGCGGGGATGGTCGGTTGGAATGCCCGACAGCCCCATCATGGAGCAGCCGATGGGAGCGTCTATCTTATCGGCCAGTTCCAGCATTTCGGCCTGGGCTTCACCTGTCATAATGCCGCCGCCAAAATATACCATGGGCCGTTCCGCAGCGTTTATGCATTCGGCAGCTTCCATTATAGCCTCATCGTCTGCTGCAAATTTCTCGTCAGCTGCCACGGGCGGCTGGGGTGAGTATTCTCCCATGGCCACCTGAATGTCTTTAGGAATGTCCACAAGTACCGGGCCGGGTCTTCCGCTTTTGGCGATTCTGAATGCTTCGCGCATGGTATCTGCCAGTTCGTCAACATCCCCGACAAAATAGTTATGCTTTGTGATCGGCAAGGTAATGCCTGTAATGTCTATTTCCTGAAAGCTGTCGGAGCCTATCTGGGAAGATGCAACGTTGCCGGTAATGGCAACAAGAGGAATGGAATCCAGATAAGCTGTGGCTATGCCCGTAACAAGGTTTGTGGCACCGGGGCCGGATGTGGCGATAACAACGCCGACTTTTCCTGTGGCTCTGGCATAGCCGTCTGCCCCATGGACAGCGCCCTGCTCGTGGGCGGTAAGGATGTGGTGGATCTCATCCTGATATTTATACAGCGAATCGTATACATTCAATATCTGTCCGCCGGGATAACCGAATACGGAATCGCATCCCTGTTCTATCAAAGTTCTTACAATAATATCTGCACCGGATAATTGCATAGTATCTCCTCCTTTTATCCTGCATCATCTGTTTGTATAAACAGAAACACCCGTCTCAAAGCCTTTCTTTGAGACGGGTGCAAAAATCACACTCGCGGTACCACTCAAATTGCAACGGTTTCCGCCATCGGAAATCATTGCCCCTCAGGATCCTGCAATCCTTATGCCTTTACGTAGCAATCACGGGAACACCTACTCGCTTTCGCTTTCAGATATCCGGCTCGGAAGGGACAGGTCCTTAGAAACGCTCCATGCCGATTTGCACCGACCATCGGCTCTCTGAAATGGTTCGTATCTGACCGTCTTCGTCATTGCCTTTAGCAGTATTTCATTTTGATTGCATTAATATACATCAGCAGTGTACTTTTGTCAACACTTCTTTGAATTTCTTTGACGCATTTTTTGACGCTTAATTTTAACATAATACTGCTCATATTTTTAACAGCAGTAGTTTTGCTGTCCCTTGACTATTTTTTGTCATGAGATATAATTATCTCCTGAAAGGAACGTGAACTATGACTTACGATAATGCTTTTTTAGGCACAGAGTCTCTGGGCAGGCTTCTCAGGCGTTTGGCCATTCCTACCGTTGCCGCTCAGGTGATTAATCTGCTGTACAATATAGTGGATAGAATATACATCGGTCACATGCCCGGCGACGGCTCGCTGGCTCTTACCGGCGTGGGCGTGTGTCTGCCGCTTATTATGATAATCTCTGCCTTTGCGCAGTTGGTGGGTTCCGGCGGTGCGCCAAGGGCTTCCATCGCCATGGGTAAGGGCGACAACGACGAAGCCGAAAGCATCCTTGGCAGCTGTTTTACCGCTCTTTTTACCCTTGCTGTAATACTTACCGCCGTTATTCTTATCGGCAAACGTTCTTTCCTGCTGGCTTTTGGCTGCAGCGAGAACACTATCCAATACGCGGTGGATTACATGGGCATTTATGCCATCGGTACACTGTTTGTTCAGATGACGCTGGGGCTGAACGCTTTCATAACCGCTCAGGGCTACACCACCGTCAGCATGAAAACAGTACTTATTGGCGCCATTTGCAACATCGTTCTCGACCCCATATGCATTTTTGCGCTGGATATGGGCGTTAAGGGCGCTGCACTTGCCACCATAATCTCTCAGGCTGTCAGCGCTGTTTGGGTAGTATTCTTCCTGTGCGGCAAAAAAAGCCTGCTGCGGCTGAAAGTGAAATATTTCAAGCTCAAGCCCAAAATCATACTTCCCTGCCTCGCTTTGGGTCTGTCTCCCTTTATCATGCAGAGCACCGAAAGTCTTATATCCGTCTGCTTCAATTCTTCACTGCTGAAATACGGCGGCGATACTGCCGTTGGCGCCATGGCTATCCTTACCAGTGTTGCCCAGTTTATCCTGCTGCCAGTTCAGGGCATAACTCAGGCTTCTCAGCCCATAATCAGCTATAACTACGGCGCAGGCAATACATCCCGGGTCAAAGATACATTTTTCCTGCTGGTCAAGGTGTGTCTGGGCTGGACAATGCTGACATGGCTGCTGGTGATGATTTTCCCGCAGCTGTTTGCGTCCGTATTTACCTCCGATCCAACCCTTATCGAGTTTACAAAAACTGCTCTGCGCATTTATCTCGGTTCCATGGGTCTTTTTGGCATCCAGATGGCGTGCCAGATGACTTTCGTTTCCATCGGCAACGCAGTTTCGTCCATCACCGTTGCCGTTATGCGTAAAATAATCCTGCTGATTCCCCTCATTTACATCATGCCTCACATCCTGCCCGACAAAACTCTGGCAGTTTACGCAGCTGAGCCTGTGGCGGATTTCCTGTCTGTGTGCTTTGCTTCAACGCTGTTCTTCTTCCAGTTCAGAAAAACTCTGAGAAATATGGCAGCATCCGGACGTGACATTGCAGAATAATAAAAGGGAGGCAAATACTATGGAAAAAATCACCATGCTGGGCACAGGTCACGCCATGACCTTCAAGTGTTACAACACCTGCTTCGTTTATGAAAACGAAAACGGCAAAATGCTCGTGGATACCGGCGGAGGCAACCAGCTGCTGGCTCAGATGCAGGCTGCCGGCATCAATTCTCAGGACATCAAGGCTGTTTTTATTTCCCACAAGCACACCGATCATCTGATGGGTCTTTTCTGGCTGTTCAGAGGCCCCGGCACAAGCGGAATGGAAATCTATCTCCACGAAGACCTTATGAACGTGGTGCTGGGGGTGCTGAAGCTCCTGTATCCCGACAGCTTTGACACCTTTACAAAGAACAACAGCTTCATCACCGTAAAACATGGCGACGAAGCCGAAGTATTGGGCAGAAAGTTCCGATTCCTTGATCTGAATTCTCCCAACGTTACCCAGTACGGCTTTGTTATGACCATGGAAGACGGCGAAAAATTTGCTTTCCACGGTGACGTTCCCTTTGAAGAAGGTAACCGGGCTGAGCTTACCGGTATGAAGTACCTGATGCACGAAGCCTTCAACCTCGAGTCCGACAAGGGATTCGGTATGCCCGGAGCACCCGGCGGTCCCCCACCCGGACCCGGGGGCCCCGGTGCCGCCGGGCTTCACCCATCGGGTACTGCGCTTGCGGACAAGAACGACAGTCCACATTTTGCTGCGCAAAACCGCGCAGACCCGGGAGCAGCGTTATTCCCCATGGGCGGTATGCCTCCCACAGGTCCCGATGGCAAGCCCAGAAAAATGGGCCATTCCACCGTCAAGCAGGCTGCAAGCTATGCCCAGAGCCTGAAAGCTGAAAATCTCATCCTTGTCCACGGCAGCGACAATGACCTCGAAAACCGCAAGGAAAAATACATCGCCGAGGCATCCCTGGAGTTTACCGGCAAGATATACGCTCCCAACGATTTGGAAATAATTGAGTTGAAATGATACTAAATCAGCCATCCCACAAAAAGGGATGGCTGATTTTTGTGTTTGCCCTCTCAGTCAGCTGTGCTGACAGCTCCCCCAAAGGGGGAGCCCAGCGTGTCAAAAAAAGCAAAAACTGTCATTGCGAGCCATCGAAGATGGCTTGGCAATCCGTTTATACTTTTACCTTTCCAACAGGAGAGTACGGATTCGCATGTCAACGCTTTGCGTTGACATATCGCAAAAACCACTGTGTGGTTTTTGCTC
>JAZULX010000271.1:0-4358 GCA_045603325.1 Oscillospiraceae bacterium
TATAAAAACAACACCCCAATGAATGGGGTGTTTGTTTTTATGGCGGAGATGGAGAGATTCGAACTCTCGATACCCTTTTGGGGTATACACGATTTCCAATCGTGCGCGCTCGACCAGCTACGCGACATCTCCATGGTCAAGTGCAATCAGCTATTCAATTGCGCCAGATAATATTACATCATAAACGCTTCTTTGTCAAGCCCCAACCGACCAAAATTTAAAATTTCTGACATGAATCAAAACACCTTGAATATACTTACAGCTTTCCTGACTAGCTTGTAAATCGGAGTTTCCAACTCTTTGCGTGCATCTTTCAGGCGATTTCGGATTTCGATATGCTGCGGGCAGTGCTGTTCGCATTTTCCGCAGCCTACACAGTTTGACGCAGCGGTGGAAGTCTTTCTCATAGCGGTACACATGACGTATTCTTTCAGCGCAGAAAAAGTTCCTTCGGAATACTTTCTGTTGTAAGCTGAAAATGTTCCGGGAATATCAACATTTTTGGGGCAGGGCATACAGTAACCGCATCCGGTACAGCCTACTTTCATTTTTGAGTTGATAGCGGAAACTACTTCATGCAGCATCTGCTTGTCTCCTTCTGTCAAATCGCCAACTGACACCGACGAAGCTGTTTGAATATTGTCACGAACCATTTCGTCAGAGTTCATGCCGGACAGTACACAGGTGACCTCCGGCTGATCCCACAGCCAGCGAAAAGCCCACTGGGCAGGGGTGTACTGAGGATTGTAACTGCTGAAAATTCTTTTTGCGGACTCGGGGATGTTGTTCACGAGCCTTCCTCCGCGAAGAGGCTCCATAATTATTACCGGAAGGCCCTTGCTGTGAGCATGGTTCAGACCACGACGACCGGCCTGAGAATGTTCGTCCATATAATTGTACTGAATCTGACAAAAATCCCAGTCGTAGGCATCCACCAGCCGAATAAACATATCCGAGTTGCCGTGGTAAGAGAATCCAACCTGCCGGATAGCTCCGCTCTGCTTTTTTTCGGCTATCCACTGTTCAATACCGAGTGATTTCAGTTTTTCCCAAGTGTCCACATCACACAGCATATGCATGAGATAGTAGTCAATATGGTCGGTTCTCAGACGAGAAAGCTCCTCCGCAAAAAGCTTGTCCATGGCTTCACGGCTCTTTATAAGATAATGAGGGAGTTTTGTGGCAATATTGACCTTATCCCGGACAGCGTTGCGTTCAAGAATTTCGCCCAAGGCAGCTTCGGAACCGGGATATACATAGGCAGTGTCAAAATAATTGACGCCAAGTTCGATTGCAGTCAGTATTTCACGCTCTGTTTCTGCCATATCAATTTTTCCCATCTTTTGGGGAAAACGCATGCATCCGAAACCCAGAACAGAAATATCATTTCCATATTTGTCTTTGCGATAATTCATATCAGCACCTCATTATTAGCGATCGTAAGTTAATTTTACATGATTACCTGAATAATTGCAAGAAAACAGGGACGGTGATTGATCCGTCCCTGAAATTGTTAATTTGTTTATACAGTACCGCTAATCACAAGGATGCTTACGCCGGGAGTGGTTATCCACGCACCGCTTTCTTCGTCTCTTTCATAGGTGGCGGCAGGCACAGTGATCTGTCCCGCCACAGTGGCAAACTCGCCGGTTTCTTCGGAATAGGTGTAGTTTTCCGGTTCGGACCATTCTTCGCCGTTAAAAGTTACGGTGATGTCGCTCAGTACAGGATCGAATGTGTCGGTAACGATTACTTCGCTTTCTGCAGTAACTGGAACATTGCCGGTATTCTGGATAATGAAAGTATAGGTAATGGTGCCGTTTTCCACAACAGTATCAGGGGTCATGAATTTTGTGATGGTAAGTTCCGGTTCCTCTTCAACCGCAACAGTTTCGCTTACGGTGATATCTGTCGCAGCACCGGAAATAACAGCTTCATTGGTTATAGTGCTTCCGACTTCGGGAGAAGCAAACTGATTGGCTTCAGCTTCATAGATTATGATGGCATTGCCGCCGGCAGGTACGTCTATGCCGGAAAATACCAGGTTGGTGCCGGGATCAACGTCGGAGGCATCTTGGAGTACACCATTGATATAAAGCCGAACAGAGCCCTCAACATAGGTCAGAGGGGCAAGAACGTCACCATTGAACTCATACTGACCAAGGTCGTCGGAAATGGAGAGGTCACTATATCCTGATGTTCCGGAGTTCACAATGCTGATAACATAAGTCACGGTTTCGCCGGGGGCGTAACTATCGGTAACAGCAGTTTTAGTTGCAGAAAGAACATCCATAAACTGACCGGTAGTTGTGTTGGAGTTGATAATTGTACCGTTATAGCTTAGTGTAGCCTGATTCTGAAAAGTTGCCATATTAATACCTCGTAAAACAGATTTGAAGGAGATACCCTTCACTACAATATATGACAATTTTCGCAGGGTGCCACAAAAAAGAGTGCCGCAAATTGCGGCACTCTGAAATGATTGAACTAGATGCAGCTAGCAGCTGTGAAAGCAGTGTAAATGCTGTGACGGATACCGGCATCGGTAGTGTCCTTGTTGGGATCAGGCTTGGCGCCGGGACCGTGACCGCCTCTCTTGCTGGCTTCGGTGAGCTGACAAGCATCGCCTACAACATAGAACTGAGGTGCGCTGCCTGCAAAGGCATAGGCCTGTTCTGTGTTGGGGATACGGCCGTTGGCAACAACAACACTGCCGCAGGGGATCTTGTGAGAGTTGCCTTCCTTATCAGTGTAGGTAACGCCGTCTTCCTCGATGAGTGTGGTCTGTGCTTCGGTGACAAAGTGGATGTTGGGACGGGAAGTGAGATAATCTCTGAAAGCATCACTGCTATGGGCATCATAGTCGTGAGCAGCCTGACGCTGACGGGTGATGATAGTGACCTTATGACCTTCGTTGCAGAGGTACATTGCGGTATCTGCACCGATCATTGCGCCGCCAACAACAACGACTTCTTCAGCCAGTTCTTTTTCGCGTCCGAATACGTCAACAGGAGCCCAGACATTGGCACCATCAGCACCGGGGCATGAACCCTTCTTGGGAGTGGAACCGGTACCGGCAATGACTGCGTCATAGCCACCGGCCTGAATCATGTATGCAGTAGCTTCGGTGTTCAGTTTAACGTCAACACCAAGCTGATTCATGCGCATGATGAGGTAATCCTTGAATTCCTTGACACCCCATTTGCAGTCCATGAAATCGGTGTGATGGAGCTGACCGCCGAGATAGCCATTCTTTTCGAACAAAGTGACTTTGTGACCGCGTTCAGCTGCGGTGATGGCAGCCTTCATGCCGGAAGGACCGCCGCCGATAACGGCAACTTTCTTGACGGAAGTGGGAGCCTTGTACATATCGGGATATTCGCGATTGATACCAAGCTTGGGGTTGATAGAGCAGATGCCGCCATGACATTTGTCGCAGCGGATGCAGCTCTGAACCTCTTCGCCCTTGCCGGCAAGGATCTTTTCGTAATAGTTTTCGTCGCAGATAAGGGGACGAGCCATGGCAATAAGATCGCACTTACCTTCGGCAATAACGCGTTCCATAACGGCAGGATCCTGGAACCCGCCAACGGGAGCAACATAAGCCTTGACGCCTGCTTTTTTCAGCATTTCGGCAAAACGCAGGTTGGTGGGATTTTCCTTGGTGGAGGTGTAGGAGTTGGTGTGAGTGTAGTCACCGGACCAGGCGCGAACCTGGAAAATGTCTACAAGACCCTTGCTGTCAAAAATCTTGCAGTATTCCACGAAGTCTTCTTCGGTGAAACCGCCCTTGAGTGGATCGTGACCGGAGATCTGCAGTTCAATGGGGAAGTCCTGACCGCAGGCAGCCTTGATGGAAGAAAGCAGCTCGCAAAGCAGACGGGCGCGGTTTTCGTTGCTGCCGCCATATTCGTCGGTACGCTGGTTCAAAGCTCTGGACAGGGACTTGCCAAGGATAGAAGCATTGTAGCTGGCGTAGATGTTGACCATGTCGAAGCCCAGTTCCTTGAGACGTACGCAGTAGCTGGTGAACAGTTCTATGAATTCCTTGATCTGTTCTTTTGTTATTTCGGGAGGAACAATCTTCTCGTGGCCATGCTTCATCATGAACTCGGGATCCATGGACATATAGTAAATGCCTTCAGGTCCGGGAGGGAAGTTTTCGGGAATAACAGACCAGTCATGGATTTCGGAAATGGCGACGTCAACAGGCAGGTAGCACATGGTAGAAGCAGATGCCAGAGAGCCGTAAGCGTGGATTCGCTCGATGACTTTCTTGAAACCCTGCTGATCTTCGCGGCTGTCCATGTCGTAGTCGCTGGTGAAGAAGGTGCGGCCCTTTACTTCCTTGAACATGC
>JAZULX010000272.1:0-2914 GCA_045603325.1 Oscillospiraceae bacterium
GCCGCCGACATCACCTACGGCACCAACAACGAGCTTGGTTTCGATTACCTGCGTGACAACATGGCCATTTACAAAAAAGAAATGGTTCAGCGCGGTCACAACTTCGCTATCGTGGACGAAGTCGACTCCATCCTTATCGACGAAGCCAGAACTCCCCTTATCATCTCCGGCAGAGGAGCTGCTTCCACCGAGCTTTATGAACGGGCAGACACCTTTGCTTCCCGATTGAAAAGAGCTGTGTTTGCCACCACCGACTCCAAGGAAGACCAGGACAGCATCGATGCCGACTACATCGTGGACGAAAAGGCCAGAACCGTTACCCTTACTGCCAGCGGTATCGCAAAAGCAGAAGATTTCTTTGGCCTTGAAAACCTTTCAGATCCTGAAAACGCAACCATTTCCCACCACATCAATCAGGCCATCAAAGCCCGCGGCATCATGAAGCGCGACATTGACTATGTGGTCAAGGACGGTCAGGTCATTATCGTTGACGAATTTACCGGTCGACTTATGTTCGGACGCCGCTACAACGAAGGTCTGCATCAGGCCATCGAAGCCAAGGAACACGTTACTGTGGCTCACGAAAGCAAGACTCTTGCCACAATTACTTTCCAGAACTTCTTCCGTCTTTATTCCAAACTGTCCGGTATGACCGGTACTGCCCTGACAGAGGAAGAAGAATTCAACTCCATCTACGCTCTGGACGTTCTGGAAATCCCCACCAACAAGCCCGTTATCCGCATAGATAATCCCGACGTGGTTTACAAAACCGAAAACGGCAAGCTCAGAGCCGTTATCCGTCAGGTTAAAGCCTGCCACGAAAAGGGTCAGCCCGTACTGGTTGGTACCGTTTCCATCGAAAAATCCGAACAGCTTTCCAATATGCTCCGCAAAGAAGGCGTTCCTCATACCGTGCTGAACGCCAAGTTCCATGACAAGGAAGCCGAGATCGTTGCGCAGGCAGGTAAGTTGGGTGCTGTTACCATCGCCACCAACATGGCAGGTCGAGGCACCGACATCATGCTGGGCGGCAATGCCGAGTTCCTGGCAAAGAACGACCTTCGCAAAGCAGGTCTGGACGAAGAACTTATTGCCGAATCCAACAGTTTTGCCGAGACCAACAATGCCGAAATCCTCGAAGCCCGCAGAATGTACACCGAAGCCTATGAGCTTCATAGAGCTGACACTTCCGTTGAAGCCGAAAAGGTCAAAGCTGCAGGGGGTCTGTTCATCATCGGCACCGAACGTCACGAAAGCCGTCGTATAGACAACCAGCTCCGTGGCCGTTCCGGTCGTCAGGGTGACCCCGGTGAGACAAGGTTCTATATTTCCATGGAAGACGATATTATGCGTCTTTTCGGCTCTGAGCGTATTCAGGGCATGATGGAAACACTGGGCATCGACGAAGATACTCCCATCGACCAGAAAATACTTTCCAACGCCATTGAGTCCGCCCAGAAAAAGGTGGAAAGCCGCAACTTCCAGATAAGAAAGAACGTGCTGGAATACGACGACGTTATGAACACTCAACGTAAGGTCATTTACCAGCAGCGTCAGCAGGTGCTGGACGGTGAAGATATTTCCGGCAGCATCCGCAACATGTATCATTCCGTCATTGAAAGCAACGTAAACTCAATTCTCGGTCAGGGCGGCTACATTGCCGACCGCGAACAGTTCAACACCGTTGCTGCTCAGTTTGAAGGCCTGTTCTATCCCAAGGGTGCTTTTACTGCCACCGATGCCGAACTGAACGATCTGGACAACACAGCAGTAATCGAAAAAGTCACTGCCTTTGCAGACGAAGCCTACGCAAAAAAGGAAGCCGAGCTTGGTATGGTTCCCGGCACGGATGTTCCTATCATGCGTGAGATCGAGCGCGTGTTCCTTCTCAGGGTGGTAGACGAATACTGGATGGATCACATCGATGCCATGAGCGAACTGCGCCAGGGTATCACATTGCGCGCTTATGCCAACACCGACCCTGTTATAGAATACAAGCGTGAAGGCTATGACATGTTCGAAGCCATGATAAACGCAATACGCGAAGAAACTGTCCGCCGTGTATTCCTGGCAAAGCTGGCTGTCAACCAGCCTGTGGAACGCAAAAAAGTTGCAGAAGTCACCAACACCGGCAGCGGTGACGGCACTTTGAAACGTCAGCCCGTAAAGAAAAAGGTCAAAGTAGGTCGTAACGATCCCTGTCCCTGCGGCAGCGGCAAAAAATTCAAGCACTGCTGCATTGATAAGGGTATTTACGATTAATGCTGTTAATGGGCGGATAATATCCGCCCCTACACCAAATTATGGAGGGGCTTATGTCCTTTACATTAAAAACAACCAACACTGTGCAATACCTGACTTGCGATGCAATTAATGCAATACATGCTTTTTCCACTAGGTTTGGCGGTGTTTCCGAAGGGTATTTCGGTCCGATGGACCTGAGCTACACCCGCGGTGACGATTACGACCGGGTTTTTGAAAACCATCGTCGTTTTGCCGATGCTGTTGGATATCCAATGGAAAAGCTTGTGTCCACCCGTCAGGACCATGGTGATATTATTCGCATAGCTCGGGAAACCGACTGCGGCAAGGCTGCACGTCAGGCACTGGATTATGACTGCGACGGTCTGATGACAGATCAGCCCGGTCTTCCGCTGATGATTCTCACTGCCGATTGCTGCCCTGTACTGCTGTTTGACCCTGTCCGCAAAGCTGCTGCAGCTGTTCATGCAGGCTGGCGCGGTACTGCTCTTGGTATCGCCGGAAAGGCTGTCAGAGAAATGGTTAGGGAATACGGCTGCAGGAGCGAAGACATTATCCCTGCCATCGGCCCCTGTATCAGCAAGTGCTGTTTTGAAACAGACGGTGACGTGCCTGATGCCATGAAAGCCGGCCTCGGTCACAACTGCGAAAA
>JAZULX010000273.1:0-5228 GCA_045603325.1 Oscillospiraceae bacterium
ACGGTGTTGGGGTTGGTCAGCATCAGGCCGGCAGTATCGTCGCCAACGGCTTCTTTCAGCTTATCGATATCGACCATGCCATACTCGTTGGAGGGGATGGTGACGGTGGTGAAGCCGCACATGGTGGCGGAAGCGGGGTTGGTGCCGTGAGCTGCATCGGGAATGATCATCTTGGTGCGCTTGAAGTCGCCTCTTGCGTGATGATAAGCCTTGATGAGCAGCAGGCCGGTAAACTCGCCGTGAGCACCGGCAGCAGGCTGGAAGGACAGACCGTCGAAACCGAAGATTTCGCAAAGGAGCTTTTCGGCTACGGTAAGGGCTTCCAGGCAGCCCTGTACGGTTTCGTCGGGCTGCAGAGGATGGATATTGTTCCAGCCGGGAAGGGCTGCGATCTTTTCGTTGAGCTTGGGGTTGTATTTCATGGTGCAGGAGCCCAGAGGATAGAATCCGGAGCAGACACCGTGGCAGCGGCGTGCAAGAGCGGCGTAATGGCGGCTCAGGTCGCCTTCGGAGATTTCGGGCAGCTTGGGAGCTTCGGCGCGAAGCATATCACCGCCCAGCTTGTATTCGGGAACGTCGCACTCAGGCAGAACCTGATTTCCGCGACCGGCACGGCTTCTTTCAAAGATAAGTTCCATCAGCAGCACACCTCCTTGATGATTTCCACAGCTTTGTCCAGTTCTTCCTTGGTGCACATTTCTGTTACGCACCAGAGAATGGAGCCGTCTTCCAGAGGCAGACCGGCAAGGATGTCGGCAGCGTCAAGAGCGGCAACGATCTTATCGGAAGAAGCAGGCATTTCGGTGACGAATTCGTGGAAGAATTCGCCGCTGTATTTCAGCTCAACGCCGTCGATGGCAGCCAGCTGAGATGCAAAATAGTGAGCCTTGGAGAGGCAGAGGTTTGCGGCCTGAGCCAGACCCTTGGGACCCATAACGGTCATGTACACGCCGGCAGTCAGGGCGCACAGAGCCTCGTTGGAGCAGATGTTGGAAGATGCCTTTTCACGGCGGATATGCTGCTCACGAGCCTGGAGGGTCAGAACGAAAGCACGATCGCCCTTGGAGTCCACGGTCTCGCCAACGATACGGCCGGGCAGTTTGCGTGTAAGAGCGGTGGTGGTGGCCATGAAGCCCAGGTAAGGACCGCCGAAGCTCATGGACATGCCGAGAGGCTGACCTTCGCCCACAGCGATATCTGCGCCCAGTTCACGGGGAGTTTTCATGATACCCAGGGCAATGGGGTTGCAGCCCATGATGAGCTTTGCGCCCACAGCGTGAACTGCTTCTGCAACGGCTTCCACGTCTTCAAAAATGCCGTAGAAGTTGGGGCTCTGGACATACAGGCAGGCTGCGTCATCGCCCATCAGCTGCTTGACAGCTTCCAGATCAGTCTTGCCGTCCTTTTCGGGGACAACGGTAAGCTCGGTGTCGGAAGCAAAGCAGTAAGTTTTGACAGTTTCGATATATTCGGGGTTGGAGGTGGCGGATATGTATGCCTTGACGCGCTTGCGTTCCTTGGTCATGGCAACGGCTTCTGCTGCGGCTTCTGCGCCGTCGTAAACGGAAGCGTTGGAAACGTCCATACCGGTCAGTTCGCAGATCATGGTCTGGTACTCGAAGATGGACTGGAGAATACCCTGGCTGATCTCAGCCTGATAGGGAGTGTAAGCGGTTACGAATTCCTCTTTGGAGGTGATTTCCTTGACTGCGGAAGGAATGTAGTGATAATAGGAGCCTGCGCCGCGAAGGATAGTGCCGTAAATCTTGTTGCGTGCGGCCATGGCTTCCATCATGCGGCTGACTTCCAGTTCGCTCAGGGGAACAGGCAGGTCAAGGCGCTCTTTCAGGAACACTTCGGACGGAACATCGGCAAAAAGCTCATCGTAGGATTTTACGCCAACAACTTCGAGCATCTGCTGTTTCTCGTCTTTGGTGGACGGTACATAGCTTGACATTTATAATACTCACTTTCTAAGAATATGTTTAGCCTTTTGAATAAACACTGTCATTCTGAGCGATAGCGAAGAATCTTAACCCATAAATTGGGGATTTCTCGTCGGGCACGGTCAGCTGTGCCAACCGTGCCCTCACTCGAAATGACATCTGTCTTTATATTTAGTCTTCCTGGCTTGCGATGAAAGCTTCGTATTCGGCAGCAGACATCAGCTGATCGTCGCCGGTAACGCTTTCAACTTTGATCATCCATGCGTCATATGCGCCTTCGTTGATGAGCTGAGGAGCATCAAGCAGCTCTTCGTTGACAGCAGCAACAGTGCCGCCTACGGGGCTGATCAGATCGGAAACAGCCTTAACGGACTCAACGTCGCCAAAAGCTTCGCCTGCAACAACAGGGTCGCCTTCCATGGGCAGGTTGACGAAAACGATGTCGCCCAGTTCGTCCTGAGCGTAGTCGGTGATGCCGACGAGGGCGGTGCCGTCGTCCAGCAGCTTTACCCATTCGTGAGATTCGGAATACAGCAGTTCTTCAGGGGTGATCATAACTAAATCCTCCAATTGAAATTTTTGTCTTGTATTTTAAAAATTATCTTACATATTAACACTGTCATTTCGAAAGTCAGTTTACTGACTGAGAAATCCCCATCTTGTAAAGGGGATCCTTACGCCTGCAAAGCAGGCTCAGGATGACAGCAAAGCTGAACTAGTTTGCTCTCTTGTAGAAAGGAGTCTTGACGACTTCGGCAGCAACTCTGCGGCCACGGACGTCAACTTCCACAACGGTGCCGGGTTCTTTGTACTCAACGGGAACGTAGGCCATGGCGATGGCGCCGCCGATATAGGGGCAGTGGGTGCCGGAGCTTACAAAGCCGATTTTTTCGTCGCCAACATAAACGTCGCAGTGTTCACGGGCGATACCGCGGCCGGTCATCTTCAGACCAACGCGGCGCATTTTGAGGTTAGCCTTGGCTTCAACCAGGGCTTCCTTGCCGATGAAGTCTTCCTTGTCCAGCTTGCAGAAGATGCCCAGCACAGCCTGATAGGGGTTGATCTCTTCGGTCAGTTCATGGCCGTAAAGAGGCATGGCAGCTTCAAGGCGCAGGGTGTCTCTTGCGCCGAGGCCACAGGGAATAAGACCGTCGGCTTCGCCTTCCTTCAGCAGCAGCTTCCACAGGGCAACAACATCGCCGGCTGCACAGTACAGCTCAAAGCCGTCTTCGCCGGTGTAACCGGTGCGGGAAACGATGCAGGCGATATCGCCAACCTTGCCTTCTGCCACGAAGGTATAGTTCTTTTCGGGAATCTGTTCGGCAGGAGTCAGACGGCGGAGAATCTCCTCTGCCTTGGGACCCTGCAATGCAACCTGACCCCAGGCTGCGGAGACATTTTCGGCCACACAGTCGCCGGTGACATGCTCTGCGATCCACTTGAAATCCTTGTCGGTGTTGGATGCGTTGACTACCAGCAGGTATTCTTCATCGTTCATTTTGTAAACGATAAGGTCGTCGATGATGCCGCCGTTTTCGAGGCACATCATGCCGTAACGGGCCTGACCGTCTTCCATGCCGGAGAAATTGTTGGTCAGCAGATTGTTCACATTCTTCAGAGCGTCGGCACCCTTGAGGGTAACTTCGCCCATATGGGATACGTCGAAAAGTCCGCAGGCTGTACGAACAGCCATGTGCTCGGCGATAACGCCGGAATACTGGACGGGCATCAGAAATCCGCCAAAAGGCACGATCTTCGCTCCCATTTCCACATGGGTGTCATACAGAGGGGTTTTAAGTTCCATATGATATCTATTCCTTTCAACTACAGTGATTTTAATTTCCGTTTTGAGTATATGTGCCGCATCAACTTTCGTCAATAGGCATTTTATATAATAAAGTTAATTTTCCGCCAGACTTATTTGCCACTTCTCAAGCAGGCAGAATCAGTATCTTCTGACCTGCGGGATCGCCTCGGCCTGATAGTCGATCAGCTCACCTATAAGGCGGTTGGAAATGAGCATGCCCTGGGGAGTAAGTCTCCATCGTCCGTCATTTTTTTCTGCCCAGCCTTCAGTCTCATACTGGTTCATCAGTTCTTCGATACGGTCAAAGGGCATAAGGAAAGTTTTTCTGTATTCTTCTTCTTCAATTCCCTCTGCAAGACGCAGCCGGAGCATCAGATACTCCCCTGCTCTTTCACGCAGCGGAACATCCTCACATTCGGAGACGATAATCCCCTGCTCCGCAACACCTTTGATATAGGCGTTCAGGTCGCTGACATAGGTATATCTTCTGCTGCCGAAGTCAGAGGCCGCAGAGGGGCCAAACCCCATGTATTCGCCGGTTTTCCAGTATTTCAGGTTGTGTTTTGATTCACGGCCCGGCAGGCAGAAGTTGGAAATCTCATACTGCTGATATCCGCTGGATTCCAGCATGTCAACGCAGTACAGGTACATGTCCGCCTGGGCATCGTCATCCGGCAGGATGATGGCGTCCTGATACTCGTAAAGAGGAGTTCCCTCCTGAATGGTCAGGGCGTAGGCGGAAATATGGTCGGGCTTCAGGTCCACCGCATTTTTCAGGCAGGTGGCCCAACCGGATTTTGTCTGGGTGGGCAGGCCAAACATCAGGTCGATGCTCAGATTGTCGAATCCTGCTGCCCGAGCGTTTTCCACCGCCTCCTTGGCATGCTGGAAATTGTGAGGCCGGCCAAGAGAACGAAGAATATCGTCGTTATCGCTCTGGACACCGATGGATATGCGGTTGAATCCGCCTCTTTTGAGCCTGTTGAGGCCGTTGACCGTCAGGCTGTCGGGGTTGGCTTCAAGGGTTATCTCCGCATCTTTGGCAATGTGGAACCGTTTGCCCAGTTCGCCCAGCACCTCACAAAGTCTGTCTGCCCCGAAAAAGCTGGGAGTACCGCCGCCGAAGTAAACAGTGTCTACCACATGGTCGGGAGCGCGTTTTCCGGCTTCTTTGAAATGATCTGCCAGAGCTTTCTGATACTGGGTGAAAAGTTCCTTGTTCCGTGCTCCGCCCAGAGAATAGAAGTCGCAGTATTCGCACTTGCTGCGGCAGAACGGGATGTGGATATATATGCCCAGACTTTTTGATTCAGTCTGCTGTTGTTGTTTTTTGAATAATTGCATTGGTTTGACCTTTCAAACGTAATTAATAGTTAATAATGAATAATTAATAATTATAAAGAACCATCTCGCCTTTTCTTTTGCTTTACAGCATGATTTATACAATGTTCCCTACAATAATACCCCTTACAGTT
>JAZULX010000274.1:0-5667 GCA_045603325.1 Oscillospiraceae bacterium
ATGCGGAATTCTGGCAGAAGCTGCCGGCAGCGGAGACGGCCTGATGTTTGTTGTCCTGGGAATCGGAGTAAATGTGTATGCTCCCGTGGGTGGTTTCCCGGAGGAACTTTCAGACATAGCAGGAGCCTTGACCGAAGACGCTCAGCCTGACCTGAGAAGCAAACTCGCCGCAGCCATACTGGATGAGTTTTGGGGTATTTACAGCAAAAAAGAAAACATCGCCCAAGAATACAACGGGCGATGCATTGTGCCGGGAAAACGGGTGAATGTTATTAAAAATGGTGTTGCCAAACCGGCTCTGGCACTGTCGCTGGATGAGGTATGTCGTCTCGTTGTTCGGTATGATAACGGCGAGACAGAGACACTGGAATCGGGCGAGATAAGTATAAAAATTGATAAATAATACTTGGGAGGGAAAGCCTTTGGCTTTCCCTCCCAGGTTTTTCACTATTAGCTTTTAGTTATTAGTTAAGTTATACCTGGCTTGCAGCTGCAAAGGCTTCACGCAGGCAGATGCGTACGTCGCCTACTTTCTTGCCGTCGCCTATCATGTAGAACTCGGGAGCGCTGCCATAGAATGCCATGGCTTCTTCCTGCAGAGGCTGCATGCCGCCTGCGGCAACGATATCGTCGCACTTGATAACGTGTTCTGCGCCGTCTTTGTCCACATAGGTGACAGCGCCTTTTTCGATTTTGGTGGTTTTTGCGCTGCGGATGGCGGTGACGTTTTCATGGCTTGTGACCACTTCTTCGACCTTGTCCTGCCAGTGGACGGGGTTGGCGTCGTGAGCGATCTTGTCCTGACGGGACAGGATGGTGACCTTGTGGCCTGCCCGGGCAAGATACAGGGCGCCTTCTGCAGAGGATTCGGAACCGCCGATGCAGACAACGTTTTCGCCCAGTTCAGCTTCACGACCGTAAATATTCATGGTGTTCCAGTCGGTGTTTTCGGCACCTTCAATGGCGGGCTTTTTGGGCACGGCACCGGTGCAGGCAAATACTGCATCGTAACCGCCGGCTTTTATGGTTTCGGGATCGGCCTTGGTATTCAGCTTGACTTCCACGTTCAGGCGGTCCATCTGACCGATGAGGTAATCCAGGAAGTTGCGCAGAGGCCACTTGAAATCGGGATAACGGGACAGCTTCAGCTGACCGCCCAGAGCATCGGATGCTTCGTACAGGGTGACCTTGTGACCGCGCTGAGCCAGTATCTTGGCAGCGTACATGCCGGCAGGACCGCCGCCGATAACGGCGCATTTTTTAACGCCTTCGGGCTCGGTGACCATCCGATGGATACGGGCATACAGCCCCAACTGAGGATTGACGCCGCAGACGCTGACGAAATCGCCGGTCAGGGAAATGCCGTGGCAGCGGTTGCAGCGCAGACAGGGAACAACGTCCTCGTCACGGCCTTCCTTGATGAGCTTGCCCAGATCGGGGTTGGTGATGAAAATACGTCCGGCAGATACCATGTCGATAGCACCGGAAGCGATGGCAGCATCCAGCTGAGAGGGCTTCATCAGACCGGTGGCGGCGCATATGGGAGTTTTTACGCCGGCCTTTTTCAGGTTGGCGCAGTAGTCCAGAACGATGGGGTTCTGAGCCTGCTCGTAGGTACACTCAAAACCGGTACCGCCCATGCCGTAACGGATGTGCAGCAGGTCGAGATATTCGTCAGCAGCTTTCATGAATTCGATGCACTCGTCCAGAGGAGGTGCGCCGAATTCGTCCTGATATGTACATTCGCCCACCAGCAGGAAATCGGGGCCAACAGCTTCGCGGATAGCTTTCAGAGCCATCAGCGGGAAACGCATGCGGTTTTCGAGACTGCCGCCGAATTCGTCGGTACGGCTGTTTTTGGTGGGGCTGAGGAAGGAACCCAGCAGGCTGTAACGTGCCAGCTCGATATGACCGGCTTTGAAACCCATGTTTTTCAGGAAGATGGCATTTTCGCAGCCTTCTTTGATGTAGTTTTCGATATCTTCCCTGGTGGCGGCGTGTTTTTCGCCGAGACCAAATACCTCGGGAACATCTTCCACGTCCAGGTCATCTTCGCCGGAGAGCATTTTAAGATAGTCGGTCATGCTCTTGAAAGTATCTTCCTCGGGAGCGAGTTCGGATACCATCAGGCTGCGGCCCATTTCGTAAAACAGGTCGGTCATGGGCAGGCCGCCGTAATAGCTGATGGTGTCATTCAGCTGGCAGATATAGTTCTGAACAGCGGGATCTTCGGGATCCCACATGGGGAAGTGCTTGCCGTCCAGGTTGGGAGACTGACGCTGATCCTTGTTCGCCAGCCAGTGAACCAGAACGATGCCTGCACCGTTTTTGGCAATGTCGGAATAGAAAGTTACCAGAGGATCGGCAGGATAGTTTTCGGGACCCTGCTGGAAGTGGGGCAGTGCGTTGGGGAACATCATGCGGCTTTTAACCACGGTGTTTCCAAGCTTAATGGGAGCCATCAGGCTGGGGAATGCGTTCATATCGTTACCTCCTGAATTTTCTCTTGACTAAATTACAATATTTCCATATGATAATAATATCTTATTTTGTGAAGTTTTACAATAACTAATTGAAGAAAAAGAAAGGAAGTAACAATATGCTGGACACAAGCAAGCTGGAAGTATTCTATCCCGGAAAATATACCCCCGAAGAGCAGGCAGCCATCGACAAGCTGAAAGCCGACGGCACCGGTGCCAAGTCCTTTTCTCCCGAAATGGGCGGCGATACCCTTGGCCCCATTAACAGAACCTGGGCTCAGGTGTATGCCATGGGCTATGACCGCTATAACAAGATCTGGTACGACACCGAATACGCTCAGTCCATGGGCTTCAAGGACACCCCTGTCCGTCCCGGTTACGTTGCTGCCGAATTCATGGCCATGATGCCCAGAGACGTTATGGGTATCGGTGCCGCCGGTGCGGGCGACCTTGTGGGCGACGCTTACGACCAGGAAGTATATTATTACAAACCCATCTACCCCGGCGACACCCTGACCTTTACCGACCGTGTGGACGACGTTTACGACGCCACCGACCCCAACGGCAGCACCACCAGAAAGCTCATCCTCAACAGTTCCTGCGACGTTTACAATCAGGACGGCGAAAAGGTAGCTCGTTTCCATTATCGCTATCCCGCTTTCTATATCCGCTCCACCGACCCCGACTACGTTCCCGAAACTCCCCATCCCTTCAACCGTTATCTGCACCCCATCCACAAGTATACCGAAGAAGACCGGGAACAGATAAAGCAGTGGATTCTGGCGGAAAAGTGCCGTGAAGAAGTGCTTTACTGGGAAGATGTAAATGTGGGCGATATCCCCGAACAGATCTGCGAAGGCCCCATCACTCAGGCCAACATGATGCTGTTCCACGCCGTACCGCTGCTGGAAAACGGCAACCTGAGAAACCATTACGAGCGCGGTCACGGCCCCTGGGGCATGTTCAATCCCGAAACCGGTATCGACGGCAACGGCCTTTGCACCCATATTGCCACCGCCAACGCAGCGTTCTATAACTTCACCTCCCGCAACCTTGGTGTCCGCCTTGTTTCCAACTGGATGGGACCCAAGGGCCATATCGTGAAATGCGCATGGCGCCTTGTCAATGACGACGAGAATCAGGTCAACCATATGCCCGAAGACTGGTACCGTCCCAGCTATCTGCTGAAAGTTCCTTTCCTGAAAGAAGCCGGCAGATACTGCAATATCCACGGCTTCTGCGGCGACCTTGGCCTTATGAAGGGCTACGTTTCCGACAAGTATATCGACGAAAACGGCGACCATATGGTCGAACTGGTCTGCTGGGGCGAAGCCATGAACGGCGACATCTGGTCCGAAAACCTGTTCACCGTCAAGCTGCCCTCCAGAGAGGCATGACAAAGCAGGAAATCTACGACATCGCTTACCGGCAGCTTGCTCTGGATATGAGCTGTACGGTGGATGATATCACAAGCGCCGAAAATGTGTACTGCGGCAAGAAGTATCTCGAAGGACGGAGACTTTTCAGCAACGACAACAGCCCTTTGAGCGTGCTGTGCATCAACAACAAAATTGTGTTTTCCGGTGAGGAAGATATTTTGTCCTGGTGCCGTGAGCGGTTTGACGATGTCAAGGGCGGATGGTTCACCGAGTTCGACAATCTTCGCATTCTGGATGCCCGGCTTTTGGCTTGCGGCCACAGAATACTGGATACCCATTGCTTTTTCCTGCCTGACGGAGAAAGCAGGACAGAGGATTCTCCTTACGTCAGATGGTACGAAAAAGATGAGCTTGAGAGGTTCCGGGGCGATGAACGGTTTGAGCAGGCTCTGGGATTTGAACCACTGCGTCCCGATGAGCTGGCGGTGACCTTTGAAAAGGACGGTCACATCCTTGCCATGGCAGGAGTCAGCTCCGACAGTGAGCTGCTGTGGCAGATAGGTATAAACACCGAACCTGAAGCGGAAGGCAGAGGATTGGGCAAGTATCTTGTTGAACTGCTAAAAAACGAGGTGCTGCGCCGTGGAAAGGTGCCCTATTACGGCTGCCATTTTTCCCATTCCATATCCCAGCGCATAGCCATTGGGGCGGGTTTTTCACCGGTGTGGTCGGAAGTATACACACGATAGATGCTCTGGACAATAACCGGGTTCGGTGCTATAATCTGACCATAAAATCTAACCGGAGTTGATACCAATGGAAGAAATCAAATGCGCCTGCGGCGCTGTTATGACAAAAATAGGTCACCAGACCGCCGCCCTGAACGAATCCGCTGCAGCAGACCCCAAGGCAGAAAAAGTTTCGGTCGACATCTATGAGTGCGACGAATGCGGCGCCATTTCGTTTTACAGAGTAAGTGAATAAACAACGAAAACCTGCGGAATGTTTCCGCAGGTTTTCGTTGTAAAAATGCTAAAGTTATGATAAAATAATGATAAAATATCGTGCGAGGTGAGCGGCATGTTGAATATTCGACCTGTATCTGACTTGAGAAATAAGTTTCCTGAAATAGAAGAAGCTGTTCTGCGTTCGGGAGAACCTGTATTTTTAACAAAAAATGGATATGGCTCTATGGTTTTAATGAGCCTTGAGCAGTACTCGGCATTAACTGATGAGATCGAATACAAATTGGATGAGGCAGATAAAGCTGCCGAAATATCCGATGTCAGGTACACGTCTGATGAAGTATTCAAGCGTGTAAGAGGTCGGATAAATGGATGACAAAAAATACGAATTGAGATTTCTCCCATTGTTTGAAGATGATTTGAATGAAATAGTTGACCATATATCCAATAAACTCAAAAATCCGAATGCAGCAAAAGAACTCGTGAACGAAGTGGAAAGCGCCATACTGAAAAGGCTGTCTTACCCTGAGAGCTTTGAACCTTACCGTTCTGCAAAAAAACGCAAGGATATCTATTATGTGATAAGGGTAAAAAACTACATGGTCTTTTACGTGGTGATTGGAAACGTAATGGAAGTTCGACGGGTTTTGTACAACAAACGGGATTTGCCAAAAATGATATAATATAATGCCTGCACAAAAGCGCTTTGTTTTTGTGCAGGCGTGATTTCATTTCAACTCAATTATTTCCAAATCGTTGGGAGCGTATATCTTGCCGGTAAACTCCAGGGATGCCTCGGCGATGTATTTTTCCTTGCGGTTTTCGAGGTCATTGTCGCTGCCG
>JAZULX010000275.1:0-6586 GCA_045603325.1 Oscillospiraceae bacterium
CATGAAAAACGCGTAAAAGATGAGGGGGCGATGTTGATTCAGCTGCAATCAGTAAACGATGGTTTGCATGACCATTTTTACAACAAGCTTGGATACAGAGATGCCAGAAATCTCGTTTTAAAAACCAAAATGTTATAAAACACAACCCCGGATGATTTGACGGCCAAATCATCCGGGGTATTAATTATTAATTGTTAATTATTAATTGTCTCCTGCCGCTGCTTTTATCTTCGCATAAACCTCAGGCAGCTTTTCTTCCATATTGTATGCCCGCATGTCGGGACCGGTCCAGATATGGAAGGTCACAGCGGTGTTGATGGGCTTTTCGCCGCCCTCTGCCCAGGTTTCATACTGCAGCTCGATCTTGTTCTTGGCATAAGACTTGATGGAAGTTCTGACAGTCAGATCCTGAGGATATTTTGCGGTGGAAAAATACTGAACGTGCAGGTCAACCATAGGCGGATTGATGCCCAGAGCGTTCATATCGGTATAGCTGAACCCCATTTTCTTGAAAAAGTCCATACGGGCGATCTCGTACCACACCACATACACAGCGTGATGGACAATGCCCATAGGGTCACAGTCGGGATAACGAACTTCAATGGGAGTTTCGGTAATAAGCATATTCAGATTCCTTTCGTTATTCGGCGCTTTCGGTGGATTCTTCTTCGGCAGCGGCTGCAAGAGCGGCCTCCTGCTCGGGAAGAAGACCTGCATTTACGATAACACCCATACCGGTGAGCATATCGGTGTCGAGCACAGGGTTGGCAAATACGTTGACCTCTACCAAAACGTAGCAGGTGGTCAGACAGCTGACGTCTGTGATGTTGTTGTAGTCAAGGTTCAGGTAGTTCAGCTGAGGCATGTATCCCAGACCCGTAACATCTTCTATCTGGTTGTGAGACAGGTCCAGAACGCTGATCTGAGTATGGTTCCTCAGCTCAGGAACCTCGGAAATGAGGTTTCCGGAAGCGGCTACACGTTTCAGATTGGTCAGATCTTCGATAAAACCGATGCTTGTCAGACCGTTGTTGTCTGCATACAGGGTTTCCAGCCTGGTGCTGTTTTCCAACATATCAAGGGAAGAAATGTCGTTGTTGTTGCAGTTGAGGTTGACAAGCTCTGTCTTGTTTGCCAGGGCGGATGCGTCGGAAACGGAGCAGTTGCTGATGTCGAAATCCGTAAGCTGGGTCATGCCGGAAACGTTGCCGATGTCTGACAGAGGATTGTTGCGAAGATCCAGCTTCTGCATGTTGGTCAGTGACCACAGGGGAGAGATATCCTCGATGGCGTTGTTGCCGATAACAAGGCTCTGCAACTCTTTCATGCCCGACAGGGGAGACAGATCGTAAATCGAGTTGTTGGAGGCTTTCAGGGATGTGAGGGCTGTCAGGTTTGCCAAAGGCGCAAGGCTGACTATCTGGTTGTCGCTGATGTCGAGGACTTTGAGGTTGGTGAGCTGGCCTATTTGCTCCATCTGAGCGGAGGAAAGACCGCAGCTTGCTACTGTCAGTTCTTCGAGAGAGGTACACATGGAAATCTGGCTCAAGTCAAGTCCGGCAGTGGATTCAAACACCAGCGCAGGCAGTTTGCTGAACCAGCGAAGATCGTCCAGAGACTTGACGTCGGAGGGGATATACAAAGAGGTAATCACCCACAGATCTTCGGTGGTGAGGGAAATGCTGCTGTCCAGATCCAGAGCAGTGCGAACCTGGTTTTCGATGGCGGGATCGGTAAAGGTTACGTCTTCAATGACGTTGGCAACGGTGTATTCCGCATGGGAAAGACTGCTGACCAGACCTTCTTCGGAAACTGCCACGGCATAAACGGAAGTGGTGCCATAGGAAGTGACGATTTCGGTCTCAAGAGACGGGTTTTCCTTGGACGGGTAGTCGTTATCGGTGGAAACATAGGCTGTAGTTCCGGCACCGTAGGAAACGTTGACGGTGAAGAACTCGTCGTACTCACCGCTTTCTGGGGAAATCACCGGTGCGGCAGGACGCTTTTCGGAAAGCTGAGTGCGGGCATACTCGTTGGTGATTCCATCCATCAGCATGGCGGCATCCAGCAGCTTGTCCTGAGCCACATATACCTTTGAAAGGGCGATATACAGCGGAACATTGTCCGGCATGATGTTGAGTCCGCCGGCAAGAGTGTACTCGGCTTTGGTGTAGTTCCCGCTTTGACTGTAGGCGTCAGCCAGCTTGATTATCAGCTGAGGGTCATCGTTCTGCTGCTTGAGAGCGTTGGAATAACAGGTGATGGCACTGTCCAGTCGCTGCTCGGCCATGGCTTTATCGCCTGCAGAAACGTAATAATCATAGGATAGGTTAAGCCCGGAGTAGAAATAAAGATATGCTCCGCCTAAAATTGCCACGATCAGAATGATGGGCAACGCTATTTTAAAAGCCTTCATAGGAAGTCTCCAATCTATATTATGTAAACTTATATACTTATATGAATGACACTTTATTATACTATGTTTGGTTCACATAAGTCAAGTGCAGCCATCATACTGTGATTTCGAAAGCTGCGAAGCGGTTGAGAAATCCCCAAAGGTTTCGCGAAACAAAGGGGATCCTTACGCCTGCTGCCGCAGGCTCAGGATGACACGCTTTTGAATATTGACGGTTTTTTGAATGCGATATTTCAGAATCGGAAAATGCGAAAAAACACCTATAAAAAATTCCAAATCTTTGATTGACAAACGGAAAAATAAATGTATAATAGAAAGGTACGGCTTTGGACAAGAGTTCAAAGTCAGATTAAAAATCCTTGCTCCTCAAAAATTAGTGGGGAGCCATCTGTCCAGAAGGAGGTGCAACCGCATGGCAAAGATTTCCGGCAAGTACGAGGTCCTCTATATCATCGATCCCGCTCAGGGTGAAGAAGGTATCGCTGCTCTCGTGGAAAAGTTCAAGGCTCTGGCTGAGGAATTCGGTACCGTGACCGAGGTTGACGAATGGGGCAAGCGCAGACTTGCTTATCCCATCAACGATCTGCCCGAAGGTTACTATGTTCTCATGAACACCGAAAGCAAGCCCGAAATGCCCGCTGAGCTTGATCGTGTTTTCAAGATCACTGAAGGCATTATGCGCTCGCTCATCATCAGCAAAGACGAATAAGGGAGGGCAACCGCAATGTTGAACCACATTGTTCTCATGGGCCGTCTGACCCGTGATCCCGAGCTCCGTCGGACCCAGTCGGGTCTGGCAGTGGCTTCCTTTACTTTGGCTGTCGACAGAGACTGGTCTTCCAAAGATTCCGGCGAAAAGGCCACCGATTTCATCGATATCGTGGCTTGGCGCAACACCGCCGAATTCGTTTCCAAGTATTTTACCAAAGGCCGTCAGTGCTGCGTAAGCGGACGCCTGCAGATAAGAGACTGGAACGACAAAGACGGCAACAAGCGCAGAAGTGCCGAAGTCGTGGCAGACAATGTCTATTTTGCAGACAGCAAACCCACCGGCTCAACTCAGCAAAACTCTTATTCCGATTACAGCGCCCCGGCAGCAAGCAGCTATCAGTCTTCCGGTTACAGCAATTCCGGCTACGGCAATATCAGCTCTGATTACAGAAGCGAATATTCCGAAATCGAAGACGATGGCGATCTGCCTTTCTAAGCTTTTCCACAAAATCTAACAGGAGGATACCGTAAATGGCTACCGATAGAAATGTCCGTTCCCGCAAGCGCAAAAAGGTATGCCAGTTCTGCGTTGACAAAATCGACCATATCGATTACAAAGACACCGCAAAACTGCGCCGCTATCTTTCTGAGCGTTCCAAGATTCTGCCCCGCAGAACCACCGGAACCTGCGCTCGTCATCAGCGCCAGCTGACCGTGGCTATCAAGAGAGCCCGTCACATCGCTCTGATGCCCTATATCACCGACTAATTTTTAACCTCCCCAACCGTTCGGTTGGGGAGGTTTTGCTTTTATTTCAATTATGTGATTCGCGGTATCAAAAAAGTAGATTTGATAACAATTTGGGGCTTGACATCAATAGATTACTGGAATAAGCTAAAAAGTGCGAATACTGAACGCATATTATACAAGGAGGAAAAACAATGCTTAAAAAGTATCTTGCTCTGTTTCTTGTTCTGGCAATGATGGCTGTTGTTTTTGCCGGCTGCGCCAACAAGGCAGAAGAGCCTGCTGCCGAAGAATCCGCAGCAGTAGAAGAAGCTCCCGTTGAAGAGAGCGCTCCCGCTGAAGAAGCTCCCGCTGAAAGCGAAGAAGCTCCTGCAGAGGAAGAAGTTCCCGCAGAACCTGAAATCAGCCCCGAATATCCCGTTTATCCCATTTCCGACGGTGAAGTTCTGACTTATTTCACTGAATTCCCCGGCTTCCTGGCTTCCAACATGGAAACCATGCAGGAAATGCCCTCTTACATCAGAGCTGCCGAGATCACCGGCGTTGACCTGCAGTTCCAGTCTGTTTCCCAGACTGCTATGACCGAACAGTTCAACCTGATGTGTGCTTCCGGCACCCTGCCCGACATGGTTTCCGGCAAGGTCAGCTACACCAACGGCTCCGCCGCTGCTATCGAAGACGAAATCTTCATCGACCTGACCGACCTGGTGCACACCTACATGGGCGACTACTGGGATATCCTTTCTTCCCAGGAAAGCTACATGGACGCCGCAGTTGACGAAAACGGCTACATGGCTTACTTCATGTCCTTTACCGATGCTTCCTGGTCCCAGATGGGTCCCCAGATCCGCGCTGACTGGCTGGAAGAATTCGGCATGGACATGCCCATAACCTATGACGATTACCACGAATATCTCACCGCTGCAAAGACCACCTACGACACTTCCGACACCTTCATGCTCACCGGTGCTTCTCAGCAGCAGGGCAACGGCTGGGTTGGCGGCTTCGGCACTTCCGGTATGCCCACCGACGGCGGCACCAACATGTTCCTCAGCCCTGAGGGAACCGTTACCTCCGGTTACGTTGTTGACACCTGGAAAGACTACCTCCAGATGATGAACCAGTGGTATTCCGAAGGCCTCATCAACCCTGACTTCGTTTCCATGACCAACGACCCCATGGCTTCCAACGCCGACGCTCTTATCCTTAACGGCGACACCGCTCTGTGGTACGCTCAGGGCGACATCATGGGCACCTACATCTCCAAGTCCAGCGAACCCGGCTTCTCCCTGATGGGCACTCCCGAGCCTGTACATAACGAAGGCGAAAAGTTCCACTTCGGCACCGACGGTGAAGGCTCTGCCGGCACCGGCATCGCCATCAGCACCAACTGCACCAACCCCGAACTGGCTGCCAAGTGGGTCAACTTCTGGTACACCGAAGAAGGTCAGACTTTGTCCTCCTGGGGTATCGAAGGCGTCAGCTTTGAGTACGGCGAAGACGGCAAGCCTGCCTACAACGACAATGTACTGAACAACCCCGATTTCTTTATGACCAACTTTGCCATCGCTTTCTACTGCGCTTCCCAGACTCCCTCTGTTTCCAGCTCCACCAAGGACTGGCCCAACTACCGTCAGGAGACCATTGACGCTTTCATGCTGTGGACCGAATCCGGCGACGCACAGTATGTCCTGCCCACCAACCTGTCTCTGACTGTTGAAGAAAACGAACGTACAGCCAACCTGCTGGCCGATATCGACACCTATGCAGAAGAAAACGTCATGAAGTTCATCACCGGCGAAAACAGCTTCGATATGTTGGATGAGTTCATCGGCACCATCGAATCCATGGGTATCGATGAATGCATCGAGATCTATCAGGCTTCCTACGACCGTTACATGGCCTCCAAAGGCTAAGATATAACAAAAAGAGCTTGCTTCGGCAAGCTCTTTTTCAGAGTTAAAAAATAAGGCGGTTAGGGAGATTTGTTTTCAAATCGGTGATTTGAAAACAAATTTAGGTGCGGGACATCAAAGACGCCGCCACTACAATACACAATGTTGGTTAGTCTCGTAGGGGCACGGCATGCCGTGATCGCAGATAAAGCATAGCAGGTTGTTGCGCGAGAACGCCGGCAACAGCCGGCGCAATACAAAATCACCACCTAAAAATGTGAAATATGTTGCGCCTATTATTAAGTTGTATTATAATTAATATATACAAATAATAGGAGGTAAAGAATATGATTATTGATATGTTTGCACACATCCGCGGCCCCAAATATTCAGCAGAGCTGGAAAAGCGAACCGGTGCAGTAAGTTTGTTCCCAAACCCGACACGCGATACTTTGGAAGGGCGATTTGCATCTATTAAGCGTCAATATGATGGAGAATATACCTCTGTCTTGTCTACTATGCAGGAAAACATCCCAACGCTGGAAGATGAAGTTGCACTGTGCCAGGTAGCAAATGATGAGTATGTTGAACTTTGCGAAAAGTATGACTGCTTTTGCGGTGCTGCGGCGCTTCTTCCGACACTTGACATGAAGGCCATGCTGAAAGAGGCGGAAAGAGCAATTACGCAGCTCAAATTAAGTGGACTCTTGTTGGGCAGTCATGTTCAGGGAGATCTGTTGGGTCATGAAAAAATGTTTGAACTTTATGATCTTGCAGCGCAATATGACGTTCCTATTTGGATTCATCCGTATGGCCG
>JAZULX010000276.1:0-4459 GCA_045603325.1 Oscillospiraceae bacterium
AGACTGGGGCAACGCTTGCGTTGACCCTTCGGAAAATCGCAAGTGATTTTCTTGCCGGGCCCTACAATGTTGATGGGAAGTGCGTTGCGTAACTTCCCTGCACCACATTATCCCGTTTTAATGCGGCAGAAATTGCATTCAGCACTCGTTTTAAGTCTGCGCTCCACAATGGAGCCAGCAGATTTTTTTTTGCGCCGTCGCCTGTAAGACGATGGATGACCATTTCCTTTGGCAAAACGCCCAGACAGCGTTCCAGAATGGCGATATATTCGTCCATCTCAAGGGTTTTGAATCGATCTTCACGCCAATGCAGTGCCAAATCGGTGCCTTCCAGCACATGCAGCAGGTGGAGCTTTATGCCATCGGCTCCGGAAGCGCCAATATATCTGCTGGTTTCCACCATCATCTCGGCAGTTTCTCCGGGCAGACCCAAAATCTGATGGACTATCACCGTCACACCGATGGATTTCAGCTTTTTCACCGCTTCGTCGTAAATCGGCAGGTCGTAACCCCGACGGATATACTTAGCGGTTTCGTCGTGGATGGTTTGCAGCCCCAATTCCACCCAGACCGGCTTAATTTGGTTCAATTCAGCCAGCAAAGTCAGAATATCATCCGGCAGGCAGTCCGGTCGGGTGGCAACAGACAGGGCAACTATATCGTCCGGTGCAATTGCCTGCATAAAAAGTGGGCGCAGAGTTTCCGCCGGGGCATAGGTGTTGGTGAACGACTGAAAATAGGCAATAAATTTGGCCTCTTTGCCTGCTTTCAGGTGAACACGCTTTTTTGCGGCTTCCAGTTGGGAAGCGATATCACCCACTTCGGCAAAAGCACCTGCACCGTCGCAGAAAATGCAGCCGTCATGCCCAATTGTGCCGTCCCTGTTGGGACAGCTGCATCCGGAAGACAGCGCCAGCTTGTATACCTTGCATCCGTATTGAGTTTTAAGGTTTGTGTTTAAATCGTTGTAGTACATAAGGTTAAAGATTTGTTGTCGTTTCGAGTGAGCTGACAAAGTCAGCGACGAGAAATCCTTATCCTGCTTTGAACTGCGTTATAAGATGGGGATCCTCACGTCGAAAAGGCAGCTTTGCTGACCTTTTCTCCTCAGGATGACAGCGTGATAGGGGAAGGCCTGATGCTAAAACTCCCGCAGCCGGTTGGCCGCGGGAGTTTATCAGCATCCAATGCTAAATGAGATTACTTGCTAATGGGGCTTTTGATCATTTCCTTATATTCCTTGGTGAGTTTGACAACAACGGGGCTCAGAGCAAGGAGGGCGATCAGGTTGGGGATAGCCATCAGACCGTTCAGAGTGTCGGCAATGTTCCAAACCAGCTGCAGTTCGAGGGTGCCGCCGAAGACAACAACGATGCAGAAGATCATCTGGTAAACCTTACCGGCCTGGAAACCGAACAGGTATTCGCAGCAGCGGGTGCCGTACAGACCCCAGGTAAGAACGGTGGAGAAAGCGAACAGGCTAAGGCAGATAGCAACAACAACGCCGGGAATGGTGGTGCCGAATACGGACTGGAAGCCGTTGATGGTCAGGTTGGCGCCGATATCGGTACCGAACTGAATGTTGTCAACGCCAACGCCAAGCAGAACGACCAGAGCGGTCATGGTGCAGACTACGATGGTGTCCATGAATACTTCGAATACGCCGAAGATACCCTGCTGTACAGGATGCTCAACGTCAGCAGCGGCGTGAGCGATAGGAGCGGAACCGAGGCCGGCTTCGTGGGAGAAGATGCCGCGGCCAACGCCCTTGGTGATAGCAGTCTTGATGCCCACACCGGCAAGGCCACCGGCAACAGCAGAGGGATTGAAAGCACCAACAAAGATAGCTTTGAAAGCAGTGGGGATCTCACCGATGTTGAAGAGAATAACAACGATGGAGCAGATGATGTAAACGATAGCCATTACGGGAACCAGCAGAGCGCAAACGTCGCCGATACGCTGAACACCGCCGATGTAAACGATGAAAGCGAGGATGGCGCAGACAATGCCGATGACCCAAGCAACGGTGGTCTGACCTGCGAAGTCAGGATTGAAACCGGTGATGGCGGTGTTGATGGTGGAGCAGATGGTGTTGATCTGGGTCATGTTGCCGATACCGAAAGCAGCCAGTGCGCCGAAAACTGCGAACAGAGCGCCGAGCCATTTCCAGTTTTTGCCCAGACCATTCTTGATGTAGTACATAGGTCCGCCGACCCAAACGCCGTCAGCATTCTTTTCACGATACTTGATGGCCAGGGTAACTTCGGAGAACTTGGTGCACATGCCGAGGAGTGCGGAGATCCACATCCAGAAAACAGCGCCGGGACCGCCGATGGCGATAGCGCCGGAAACGCCGGCGATGTTGCCGGTGCCGATGGATGCGGCCAGTGCGGTACACATAGCCTTAAAGGGAGATACGGAACCTTCCTTGGTTTCGCCCTTCTGGAAGGCTTTGCCGAGGGTGTTCTTCATGATGTGACCGAATTTGGCGAACTGAATGAAACCGCAACGGGCAGACAGGTAAATGCCGGTACCGAGGATAAGGATCATCATGGGGATGCCCCATACGATACCGTTAATGGTACTGTTGATACTTGCAATCATTTCCATATAGATTATTTCCTCCATTCTCTTGATTTGCATTGGATATTTTTGATAATAAGATTATATATTAACCTCGTGTTTTGTGTCAATAATAGATAATTTTTTCACAATATTTTTACGAAGTCTAAACACTGCACAACATACCAAACGTATGATACATTACGCACGGTCAAAAACTTTTTTTGCTAAAAAATGATAAATTAGTGAGATTTTATATAAATATCTTGAATTTTTTTGCTCAAAGCATTACAATAACCCGGAGGAAGTGTATACCTTTGATCAACATTGTTTTAGCTGAACCGGAGATCCCCGCAAACACAGGGAACATAGCCCGTACCTGCGCGGCAACAAAAAGCAGGCTTCATCTGATAAAACCCCTGGGGTTCGATATAAGCGACAAAGCCGTCAAGCGTGCCGGGCTGGATTACTGGCACATGGTGGATATCACCGTGTATGAAAGCATGGAAGATTTCTTTAATCGCAACCCCGATGCGGACCTGTGGCTGCTCAGCACCAAGGCTCCCCGGACGTACGCAGAAGCCGAATTCAAAGACGGCTGCTTTCTCATGTTCGGCAAGGAAACCAAAGGCCTGCCGGAGGATCTGCTGCTTGCCCGGTACGATCGCTGCCTGCGAATACCCATGAGGCAGGATGCCAGAAGCCTGAATCTTGCCAACTCTGTGGCAATAGTCACTTATGAGGCGCTGAGGCAGCTGGATTTCCCCGAACTGAGCGGATGCTCGGAATACTTTAAGTAATTAATAATTAATAGTTAATAATTAATATTTCCAGACGTGGTATTTCGTTTTGTAAGGTCGTACGATGACCGACAACAGGAGTTAACAGCGCATAAAAGACTGCTCGCTTATGCTAATAGTGCGCTTAACTGATAGTTATTAATTATTAGTTGTCAATTGTTAATTATTAATTTGATAAACAAGGATGGCGAAACGACATGAACCTGAACAAAAAGACCATACTCGATATCGATGTTACCGGCAAGAAAGTGCTTGTGCGCTGCGACTTCAACGTACCCACCGACGAGAATGGTCAGATAACCGATGACGGCCGTATCGTAAAAACTCTGCCCACCATCAACTACCTGCTGGACCACGGCGCAGCCGTTATTCTCTGTTCCCACATGGGACGTCCCAAGAACGGATACGAGGAAAAGTATTCCCTCAAGGTAGTTGCCCAGCGTCTGCGCGAACTGTTGGGCAGAACAGTTTGGCTGGCCCACGATGTGGTCGGTGTTGACGCACAGCTGATGGTTTCCACCATGAAACCCGGCGATATCGTTCTGCTGGAAAACGTCCGTTTTGAGCCCGGCGAAACCAAGAACGACGACACTCTTGCCAAGCGTTACGCAGCAATGGCCGATATTTACGTCAATGATGCGTTCGGTTCATCTCACAGAGCCCACAGCTCAACTGCCGGCGTTACCAAATATCTGCCTGCAGTTGCAGGTCTGCTTATCAAGAAAGAGCTTGACCTGATGGTGCCCGCAAGAGACAATCCCACCCATCCGTTCCTGCTGGTCATGGGCGGTTCCAAAGTGTCCGACAAAATTGGCGTTATCGATTATCTTTTGAATAAGGTTGACAATATAATAATCGGCGGCGGCATGAGCTATACCTTTACAAAGGCTCTCGGCGGCGAGATCGGCAACTCCCTGTTTGAGGAAGACAGCGTTGTTTACTGCCGCAAGCTGATGAAAAAAGCTATGGAACTTGGCGTCCGCATCCACCTGCCCGTAGACAACGTTGCAGCCGACAGCTTCTCCAACGATGCTGCCACCTGCATCTGCACCGACGGCGAAGTTCCCGACGGCATGATGGGTCTGGATATCGGCCCC
>JAZULX010000277.1:0-4337 GCA_045603325.1 Oscillospiraceae bacterium
AATTATTATCGGCAGTGCGATGCATGTCTTGCGGGGCACAATGTCCGAGAAGGTATGCAGGAGCCCGCACGCAGGGCGGAGAGGTTGGCAAAAGACCATTCCTTCTGAAGCGCAAGCGCCCTTTCTTTTTGGCCCGGGCGAGGACCTTTTTCTTTCCGCAAGAGGGAAAGAAAAAGGTGGGCGCATACTTCAGTGCACATTGCACCGTCAAATCCGCACCACGTCCGGTTCCCAAAGGGAACTGCTCTGGGTGGATTTGTTTCTTATTTTAGCGAATATTTCCACAGCCATCACATAAAGCTCGCCACTTCGGGCTGGGGTTTTTCTGCCTTTTCCATGCTCAGAACCTGAAGTATCTTCAGGTCATCGCCCACAGCATCAAAAATTTCCGGATTTACCTTGCACTTGATGGTGAGCCATTGGCCGTTTTTAACCTTGCCGGCGTTTTTGGACACCATCATAAAGGCGCAGGTGCCGATATCGTCCTCGCAGCAGGTCATTACCTTGCGGCCGAACAGGAAAGTCTTTTCCGGCAGCTTCACATTGTTCTTGACAAAACCCTTGAACTTCAGGGTCTTGCCGTAATACTTTTCGCCGTTTTCCATGATATCGGAATAGAACCATGCAAAATCCTTGTCCTCGATGGTGACAATATCGGCGTCCATGTCATAGGGCAGAGGGTCTTCGATATCGTCGTTTTCGATGGTGCCGTCCTCGTACTCGTAGATGATGGCGGTCATTCTGCTGACAGCACGGACTATCTTGTGCAGCGGCATCTTGTCGAACCCGTCTTTGCAGCGGTTGAACACCACAAGGGACGCACCCACCAGCTTGTCGTAAGCCAGCTGACGCATGTTGGCGTTGTAGCTTTCAAAGGTGTTGGCGTCGGCAAAGGTGGTCAGCTGATACACCAGCCAGCTTTTGGGCATGACTGCCAGCAGGTCGTCCAGCATCCACATGCCGTTGTATTCAATGATGATGCGGCTGCAGTTGTGCTCACGCTGAGCCTTGTGCATGGCCACTTTGGTCATGGATTCGGGAGAATCGAAATAGAGGAAATGGACGTTTTTGCCGGGGTACTTTTCCGGCTCATATTCTTCCATGCCTTCCTCACAGACCACCACCAGAACGTCTTCGCCGTCGTTGAATTCGGGGTCTTCAAGAGTCTCCTGGATAAAGGTGGTCTTACCGCTTTCGAGAAAACCGGCAAACAGGTATACAGGTATTTCAGTCATGGCTTATTCTCCAAACAGTGCGGACAATGCGCTCTGGTTCAGGTTGGAACCGATAACGCAGATGCGTCCTGCGATATCGGCGCTGCCGCTGCGGACATCGGCTTCACCGGGAACGTAGTCAAAATGGATCCAGCCGCCGGCTTCGTCCTCAACAATACCCTTGGCGCGCAGAACGATGCCGTACTGCTTTTCGTTTTCGATGTCGGCAAGGATGGTTTCCAGCTGCTGTTTTGAGAATTTCTTCACGGTTTCAAAGCCCCAGCTTACGAAAACCTCGTCGGCATCATGGTGGTGATGGTCGTGATCGTGGCATCCGCAGGTGCAGTTCTCGCCATGGTCGTGGGTGTGTTCATGGGTGTGTTCATGATGTTCGTGCTCATGGTCGTGGCATCCGCAGGTGCAGTTTTCGTCGTGCTCATGTTCGTGCTCGTGCTCATGTTCATGTTCGTGGTGATGGTGATGTTCCATCTCAGCCAGCTGCTTTTTCAGGCTGGACTGACCTTCGATGGCTGCCAGGATCTGCTTGCCGTCCAGATCGTCCCAAGGGGTGGTGACGATGGGAGCCTCGGCGTTGCGTTCCTTGATAAGATGCACGCACTGATGGAGCTTGTCCTCGCTCAGTTCGCCGGTACGGCTGAGGATAATTGCGCCGGCATTTTCGATCTGGTTGCCAAAAAACTCGCCAAAGTTTTTCAGATACATTTTGCAGCGTTTTGCGTCCACCACGGCGGCGGTGCCGTTAAGCTCAACACCGTCGATTTTTTCGACTGCGGCAATAACGTCGCTCAGCTTGCCCACGCCGGAGGGCTCGATGAGGATGCGGTCGGGAGAGTATTCCTCCATGACCTGCTGCAGAGCCTTGCCGAAATCGCCCACCAGAGTGCAGCAGATGCAGCCGGAGTTCATTTCGGTGATTTCGATGCCGGCGTCCTTAAGGAAACCGCCGTCGATGGCGATCTCGCCAAACTCGTTTTCGATAAGCACCAGCTTTTCGCCGCAGTAAGCTTCGGCAATAAGCTTTTTGATAAGGGTGGTTTTGCCTGCTCCGAGAAATCCGGAGAAAATGTCAATCTTAGTCATGTGATAGCCTTCTTTACAAAAAGTTTGTGGTTTCTTTAGGGTTTAGGGTCCGGCACAAGCAATCGAAATCAATTGTACCAATCCCTAATCCCTAACAGTTGACCCTAATACAATATTATACCACATCCTGGCAAGTGTTTTAAACAAAAACAGAAAAAAGATCGGAAATTTTGAATTTGCCGATTGAGAAAAAACTATTGACGAAGGCTTTCGACGGTGCTAGAATAAATGCAATTGAATAACCAAACCGTTGAAGCGGAGGTAAAGGCGATCATGCCTCACAGAGAGTCCGGGATGCTGTGATCCGGGCAGAAACAAGTCGTCAAATGGACCGCTGAGGGTGCAGTCAACAGTGCGAATCTTTCGCGCCCAGTATTCTGCAACGTGTGGGCATACGTCAGTTGCCGGGGATATGCTGGTATCCCGTAAGCGCACGGAGATTTCCGTGAATTCAAGGTGGCACCGCGGATAAAGTTTTATTCGTCCTTGGCAGAGAAGAAGATATCTGTCGGGGGCGTTTTTGTTTACCCGGCAGGCAAGTGCAGGAGGTAAAACATGCTTATGACAAAACGATGGCGACCGCTGAAATAGCTTCAACAGACAAGCTGTCATGCTGAACGAAGTGAAGCATCTTAAAAATCTTTGCTGACGTTGGGAATGACATGAAAACCGAAAAACATATCTTTAACATATACGGAGGAAATAATAATGATACTCAACAATGTAAATTTCGATACTTATTTCAACAACTATCCCGATAAAGACGGCTATTTCGGCAAATACGGCGGCGTTTTTGTGGAAGATAAGCTGAAAGCTGCCATGGCCGAGATCACCGAGGCTTATTTCACCATCTGCCAGTCCAGAAAGTTCATTGCGGAACTGCGCCGCATCAGAAAAGAGTTCCAGGGCAGACCCACTCCCGTTTCTCATCTTGAAAGACTGTCCAATGCCATGGGCGGCAAGGTTCAGCTGTATGCCAAGCGCGAAGACCTGAATCACAGCGGCGCTCACAAGCTGAACCATTGCATGGGCGAAGCTCTGCTGGCTTCCTACATGGGCAAGAAAAAGGTCATCGCCGAAACCGGTGCCGGCCAGCACGGTGTCGCCCTGGCCACCGCAGCTGCCTATTTCGGCCTGGAATGCGACATTTACATGGGCGCGGTAGACATTAAGAAGCAGGCTCCCAACGTAGCACGCATGAAGATCCTGGGCGCCAATGTTATCGAAGTCAATCACGGCCTGCAGACTCTTAAAGAGGCTGTTGACGCAGCCTTCGACGCATACAGCCGTGAATACGACAATGCCATCTACTGCATCGGCTCCGTTCTCGGCCCCCATCCTTTCCCCATGATGGTTCGTGACTTCCAGATGGTGGTTGGTCAGGAAGCCCGTGAACAGTTCCTCGAGATGACCGGCCATCTGCCCAATGCCATCGTTGCCTGCGTAGGCGGCGGTTCCAACGCTGCAGGTCTTTTTGCCGGATTCCTAAACGATCCCGTGGACATTTACGGCATCGAGCCTCTTGGCAAAGGTCCCGAACTGGGAAACCACGCTGCCAGCCTCAAGTATGGCACCGAAGGCATCATGCACGGCTTCAACAGCATCATGCTGAAAGACGAAAACGGCGAACCTGCACCTGTTTACTCCGTGGCCAGCGGTCTTGACTATCCCTCTTCCTGCCCGGAACACGCTTTCCTGCAGGATATCGGCAGAGTCAAATACGACGTTATCGACGACGAAGAGACCATCGACGCTTTCTTCAAGCTGGCTCGTCTGGAAGGCATCATCCCCGCCATCGAGTCTGCCCACGCAGTGGCTTACGGCATGAAGCTGGCACAGCAGATGGAACACGGCTCCGTCCTCATCAACCTCTCCGGCAGAGGCGACAAAGACATGGACTATGGCATCGAGCACTACGGCATCCGCAGATCTACCAAACAGCAAGAGGATGCCCGGACGAGTTTCGTCCGGGCATCCTCTTTTTTCTCTCTCATTTTGCAAAGAAGGCCACGGCCACAGCGC
>JAZULX010000278.1:0-5168 GCA_045603325.1 Oscillospiraceae bacterium
GCCAAGGAAGATGAAGGAGCCTATGGGTCGCTTGGGGTCTTTAAGTCCTGTTCTGCCCCGGCGGATAGCTCTAGCCACGGCGGAAACGGCGTCGTTCTGACCGATCATACGCATATGGAGCGTTTCTTCCAGTTTCAGCAGTCGCCGTCCTTCGTCCTCGGTCAGCTGAGTTACGGGAACACCTGTCCAGACAGACACCACGGAAGCAATATCCTGTTCGTCTACGCTGCCGGACATACTGCTGTCACTCCACTGACTGCGTCGGGACTCCAGTTCTTCCATGACTTGAGTTTCCTCGTCACGGATCTTTGCTGCCTGTTCAAAGTTCTGAGCCTGAATAGCCTCTTCCTTGCTGATGGCGAGTTTTTCTGCCTTTTCCTCCAATTCCTTAAGGTCGGGAGGTGCGGTCAGGTTGTTCATGCGAACTCTGGATGCTGCTTCGTCAATAAGGTCGATGGCTTTGTCGGGCAGGAATCTGTCGGTGATATATCTTCTGGACATGTTTACTGCCGCAACGATGGCTTCGTCGGTGATTTTCAGCTTATGGTGAGCTTCGTATTTATCCCGGAGGCCTTTGAGAATTTCGATGGCTTCTTCGGGTGTGGGTTCGCCCACGGTAACGGGCTGGAATCTGCGTTCCAAAGCCGCATCTTTTTCGATGTGCTTGCGGTATTCGTTCAAAGTTGTGGCACCCACTACCCGCAGTTCGCCCCTGCCCAATGCAGGTTTGATGATATTTGCTGCGTCGATAGCACCTTCGGCACTGCCCGCTCCAACGATGGTATGAAGTTCGTCGATGAAAAGGATAACGTTCTGGGCTTTCTTTGCCTCGTCGATGACTTCCTTTATGCGTTCTTCAAACTCACCGCGATACTTTGTGCCTGCACCATGGCAGACAGGTCAAGGGAGACTATGCGCTTATCCCTCAGGTTTTCCGGAACGTCTCCGGAAGCGATCTTCTGAGCCAAACCTTCGGCTATGGCGGTTTTGCCTACGCCGGGTTCGCCGATGAGTACGGGATTGTTCTTGGTGCGTCGGCTGAGTATCTGGATGACGCGCTGAATCTCCTCTCCCCTGCCAATGACCGGGTCAAGGCGACCGCATCTGGCTTCTTCGGTCAGGTCGGTGGAATACTGGTCAAGAGTTTTGGTGCTTTCACTGCCTTTGCTTTTCTGCTTCTGACTTGTGGTGCCGGAAGAACTTACCGCAGATACTCCGCCCAGCAGATTGATGATATCGCTGAACATCTGGTTGATGTTGACTCCCAGGGAGGTTATGATCTTTGCGGCGATACAGTCGCTTTCACGCAGGATACCCATAAGCAGATGCTCGGTTCCCACATAGTTGTGGCCGAATCTGTTGGCTTCTGCCACTGCAAGCTCGATGATATGTTTTGATCTGGGTGTCAGTCCCTGGGCAGGTGCTGTGCCGGATTCGCCCACACCTACGGATTTGACGATGGCGTCTTTTATCTTTTCGGCGGTGATGCCGCTGCCTGTAAGCACTTTACCGGCGACGCCGTCTTTTTCTCTGGCAAGTCCCAGCAGCAGATGTTCGCTGCCCACATAGCCGTGGCCAAGTTCTGTAGCTGCTTCCTGAGCAAGGGAGAATACCTCCTGAGCTCTTTCTGTAAAACGGTTTTCGTTCATATATGCAACTCCTTTCGGATTCTATTGTGTAAACACTGCCGATACGGCCTGCCGCATCAGCTCCGATCTCTTTTTATCACGCTGTGCAGGGGTGACGCTTCCTTCCAGCAGTTCGGTGATGGATGCGGGGCCTGCCTCCCACTGCAGCTGATTTATCTTCTCAATAGTTATACCCTTCAAAAGCCCCATCGATACTCCAAGCCGCAGATCAGACAGCAGCTTGTGGGCTTCGTCGGAGGTCATCAGCCGGGCTGATGCAAGGGTTCCTGCTGCACGCCAGACCTTGTCCTCCAGTGCGGTGGGGTTTTCCGCACTCATGTTTATCCTTGCGGCACGTTCCTGAGCGATGATGTTCTTTACCGCTTCGCTGAGCCGGGAGACAGTCTCGGCTTCCGTCATACCCAAGGTAAGCTGGTTTGAAAACTGGTACATGGCTCCGATAGCTTTTGTGCCTTCGCCGTAAAGTCCGCGGACGGCAAAGCCCAGTTTTTCGGCTGAGCTGATTATTCCACGGATGGCTCCCGTTTCGGTCAAGGCAGGCAAATGGAGCATAACCCCGGCTCTGAGCCCTGTACCCAGATTGGTGGGGCAGGAAGTCAGATAGCCTTTTCGGGTGTCGAACGCCATGGACTCCCCTTCTTCAAGGAGTTTATCGATGGATTCGGCGCGTTTTACACAGTCGTCGAGGCAGAAACCGCTGCCCATTATCTGGATTCGCAGATGATCCTCTTCGTTAACCATTACGCTTACGCTGTCGTCCCGGGACAGTATGGCTCCCCGGGGTCTTGATGCCTGGGCCATTTCCCGGGAAATCAGGTGGCGTTCCACCAGGGATTCCGCTTCGTTTTTATTGCTCATGTCCACCAGACGGAACTCTATGCCGCCTGCGCTGCCAAGCATTTTTTCCGAAACCTTGTCCAGCACCTGCTGTGCCTGGTCGTCGGTCATTCTGTTGGGGAACGGGATATTGTTGAAGTTTCTGGCAAGGCGCACTCTGGTGGAAACGGCTATATCGCCGTCGATTCCCGCCAATTCATACCATTTTGCGATCATCTATTTCCCCTCCAGTTCTCTGATTTTGTCTCTCAATTCGGCAGCTTTCAGGTAATCTTCCGCTTCAACGGCCGATTTAAGCTGCTGTTTGAGTTGTGCGATCTCACGATCGAGCTTCTGCTCGGGTGTGCCGCCTCCGGGAATGCGTCCCTGATGGGTGACGCTGCCGTGAATTCTTCTGATGTATGGGTCAAGGATGTCCGCAAACACATCGTAGCATTGGGCGCATCCTGCTTTGCCGGTTTTCTGGATATCATAGGCTGTGGCACCGCAAAGAGGGCATTTTTTCTGCTGAGCAGGTTTTTGCTCTGTGTACCAAAGCACTGACGGAGATGAAAAATTGATGTACATTTATATCACTCTTTTCCGAAATAGTTACTATTTAATAGAATTGACAAGTATCTGCTTCAATATGCCTGCACGGATGTAAGGTCTTGCCTCGGGTACGGCTGCTTTCAGGGCAGTTTCGCCGATAGCTGCCATAGCGGCTTCGGCGGTGTCTCGGCTGAGAACCTCGGCAGACAGAAGGTTGGACAATATTGCCTGGGCAGAACGGATATCTATGCTGCTGCCGATGGAGTTGACCGTATGCATCAGCAGGCTTCTTCTGTCTGTCGTGACCCGGCTTATCCTGATATATCCGCCGCCGCCTCTGCGGCTTTCGACTATAAAGCCGTGTTCGGGAGAAAATCTGGTGGAGATGACGTAATTTATCTGGCTGGGTACGCAGCCGAATCTGTCTGCCAGTTCACGGCGCTGAAGTTCAACCTCACCGGCGCCGCTCATTTCGTCCATAATGAAACTTGCTATAAGATCTGCAATGCCCATATTTATATCAGCCTTTCTGTCTTGACTTTATTTGACTTTTTGACTTTCTCTGACTTTTGTGATTCCAGTATACCATTAGCACTCTCGGTTGTCAAGTGCTAATTTTGACTTTCTCTGACTTTTGTTTGATGTTTTTTAAGAGGCTTGGAAGTTCCCCAAAATTGTCTAAAAAGTTAGCAAAAGGTAACCGTTTGGGGCAATATGTTTTTTCAACCAAGTCAAAAAATTCTTATTGCTTTTTATCAAAATAGTGATATAATGTCTGCGAAAGTAAGTTTTACTTTACCATTGAATAATAATCGGAGGTTACATACAATGGCACATTTCATTAACGACGATTGCATCAGCTGCGGTTCCTGCGCTTCCGTTTGCCCCCTGGGCATTATCGAAGCCGGCGACAGCAAGTACGTTATCGACGCTGAACAGTGCGTTGACTGCGGCACCTGCGCAGACGCCTGCCCCATGGGCGCTATCGCACAGCAGTAATCACTGTTTGCTCTATTGACTTTTACCCGGATATTCAATTAGAATATCCGGGTAAAATGTTTTTGTCACATAACTGGACGGTATTTGAATTATGGAATATTCTGAGTTTATACCCAGTTCCGGTTACAGGCTGATCCAGGACGATATTCATTTCCGCCTTGGGACAGACAGTATCCTGCTGGCAGATTTCGCTTCCTACAAAAAGAATATGCGCATCTGCGATCTTGGCTGTGGTGGCGGAGCTTTGATGATTCTTGCTGCCGGGCATGCTCCAACAGCCAGAATTGACGGGCTGGAAATTCTGCCTTCGGCAGTGGAACTGGCAAATCGCAACATCCGCCTGAACGATCTGGGCAATCGGTTGACCGTCACTCTCGGCGATATCGCAAACGTGAAAGGCATTCTGCCTGCCAACGGTTATGATCTTGTGATTTCCAATCCGCCTTACTTCTCTGCCGGTCCTGTCTCCCCTTCCGCTGAACTTGCATCTGCAAGAAGTGAGGATACATGCACGCTGAAAGAGTTGTGTGCAGCAGCTTCCCTGCTGCTCAAGAGCGGCGGCAGACTTGCCCTTGTATATCGGTGCGAACGTTTGGCAGAGCTGATTTGTGAACTGAAAAGTGTTAACCTTGAACCCAAACGCCTGAGATTCGTCTCGTACAACCCTTCAAAGGCTCCCAAGGTATTTTTGCTGGAAGCCATGCTGGACGCCAAACCGGGACTTACGGTTGAACCTCCGCTGTTTATCAAAGGCAATGACGGCAAGACCTCTGATGAGGTCAGAAAAATCTACGGAATGGACTGAACTTGTATGCCAGGAACTTTATATATTGTTGCAACACCCATTGGTAATCTTGGAGATATATCCGCCCGATGCCGGGAAACTCTCGAATCGGCTGACTTCATTGCTGCCGAGGATACCCGGGTCACCCTTAAACTGCTGAACCATCTGGACATAAAAAAGCCCATGGTCAGCTATTATGAACACAACCGTGCCGGTTCCGGCCAGAAAATCGCCGACCGTATCCTTGCAGGCGAAAGCTGCGCTCTTGTCACCGATGCCGGCACACCCGCCATAAGCGATCCGGGTGAGGACATTGTCAAGCTGTGCAGAAGCCTTGGGATACCGGTCACCGCCATTCCCGGCCCCTG
>JAZULX010000279.1:0-2414 GCA_045603325.1 Oscillospiraceae bacterium
TAACGCCGCCGTACATGACAAACAGGTGCATCTTATTGGTTGACGCAACGGCGTTCATGCCGCCTGCAAGGGTATAAACGATGAAGATGACAGCAAATACGATGACGGTGGGAGTGAACTCAAAGCCCATAAGGCTCTGACCCAGCTTACCGGCAGCGATCATCTGGCTGAGGCCAACAGCCAGCATAACGAAGGTCAGCAGGATGCTGGAAACGGTACGGGCCTTGACACCGAAGTACTTTTCGATGATGCCGGGAACGGTAACGGAACCGATGCTGCGGTACAGCTTTGCAAAGCAAAGAGCCAGGAACATAACGCCTATGCCGTTGGCGATGGTGTACCATGCGCCGGACAGACCGTAAACAAAGCCGTATTCGGAAACGCCGGTGGGGGCGGTGCCGCCCAGCCATTCACCTGCGGAAGCGCAGACGATAGCGGCGATACCCATTTCTGCACCGTGGAAGGAATCAGAACTGGTGGCCTTCTTGGAAGACCAGACACCGATACCGACGGTCAGGGCAAAATAGACTATGATGATAATAACTTGAGCGCTCAAAACAATTTTTCCTCCAAATCTTTACTGATCCGGTTTTTCAGCCGACAGGGTTGGCGAATTGTCAGCACGAACTCGGTTGAAATCCCCTGTTTTTTATATCTCGTGGCAAACAGCCCCAAAAAGATTGGGGCTGTCAGCCGAAACCTCAACTTATTCGGATTATTCGGGCTTCTTAATGCCGAGGATCTCTCTTGCATCGTCTGCGGTTGCGATCTCACGACCAGCCAGCTTGCCAAGCTCAACAGCTCTCTGAACCAGAGACAGGTTGGTGGCAAGGATCTTTTTGCCGTTTTCGTAGCCGTAAACTACGTTGTCTTCCAGACCGACACGGAGGCCGTCGCAGCCCAGAGCCAGACCGGCCAGCATCATGTTCATGTGGCACTTGCCGATACCGGAAACGGACCAGGTGGTGCCTGCGGGCAGCTTGCCGACCATGAAGGCCAGGTTTTCAGCGGTGCCGGGCATGGAGCCGCCAACGCCCATGATGAACTGCATATGGGGGTTGCCGGGGATGCCGTGCTTGTTGACGTAGTACATAGCGGAGTCGATGTGACCGGTGTCGAAAATTTCGAACTCGGGCTTTACGCCGACCTTGATGACTTCCTGAGCCAGCAGGTTCAGGAAACGGGGGCTGTTTTCAAAGATGTAGCTGTTGGACCAGTTCAGGGTGTTGGGGTCGAAAGAGCACATCTCGGGCTTACAGGCTTCCAGATGCTGGAGGCGCTTGTAGTCCTCGTATTCGCCGCCGGAGGTGGTCAGGTTAAGGATAGCGTCCAGGCCCTGTTCTTCCATGCCCTTGCGGATGAGGTCGCAGGTCTTCTGGAACATTTCCAGGTCCATGGATTTATAACCTTCAACGAAGGTACCGTCTTCCAGAGTTTTGTCCTTGCGAACATGGATGTGAACGATGGAAGCGCCGGCTTTGATAACTTCAAGAGCCTGTTCGGCGATTTCTTCGGGATAGTAAGGAACGGTGGGAGCTGCTTCACGGCGGGTACCTGCACCGCAGAGGCAGCACTGGATGATAAGCTTGTTGGATTTAGCCATGGATAATTTTCCTTTCAGTAAAATTATAGGGGTTAGGATCTAGGATTTAGGGACTAGGGGATGCATCATTGAGAACCGGAAGTTTCAAAAGTCAGTTCCCTGGATCCTAAATCCTAATCCCTGATCCCTGCTTTAATCGCAGCGCGATTAAAGCATCTCTATTACAATAGCCTGGCCCATGCCGCCTGCGATGCACAGGGTGGCAAGACCGTATTTCAGGCCGCGTTTTTTCATTTCATGCATAAGGGTGACGATGATACGGCAGCCGGAGGAGCCTACAGGATGACCCATGGCAACGGCGCCGCCGTTGACATTGATAATGTCCATCTTGTCTTCCCAGCCCAGCAGCTTGATGCAGCCAAGAGACTGAGCGGCAAAGGCTTCGTTCAGCTCGATAAGCTGGATATCGTCCATGGTAAGGCCGGCATCTTTCAGAGCCTTGGGTACTGCGTAAACGGGGCCGAGACCCATAAGTCTGGGGTCGCAGCCGGCAGTGCCCATGCCGATGATCTTTGCCATGGGCTTATAGCCCAGTTCTTCGGCCTTTTCAGCGCTCATCAGCAGCATGGCGGATGCTCCGTCGTTACGACCGGAGGAGTTGCCTGCGGTGACGGTACCGGTGAGCTCGGAAGTGTTGTACATTCTGCCCTGTTCGTCCTTGACAATGTTGAAAACAGGCTTCAGTTTGGCCATTTTCTCTTCATTGGTGTCTCTGCGGACGAATTCATCGGTATCGAACACGATGGGGGGCTTTTTCTTACCCTGGGGAACGGTAACGGGAACGATCTCGTCCTTGAAACGGCCGGAATCG
>JAZULX010000280.1:0-1597 GCA_045603325.1 Oscillospiraceae bacterium
TGGGCACCGTGTTCCAGATACCCTGGACATATATCGGAACGGAAGTCTCCCACTGGCCGGAATCCGGCATGGCGCAGCTTAAAAAACTTGGTTTCAAAACCGCAGCCATGGCACTGAGTGACGATTCCGTTTCCATCAAAGATGAAAACCTGCTGGCCGAAGAAAAGCTGGCCATTATCCTCGGCACCGAAGGCGAAGGCCTGGCCGACTGCACTATTGAAGGCTGTGACTACACGGTAAAAATCCCCATGTCCCACGGAGTGGATTCCCTGAACGTGGCAGCCGCCAGCGCAGTGGCGTTCTGGCAGCTGTGTAATTAGAAAGGTGATGACAGCATGACAACCATCGAAAGCATAATGACACGCAGAAGCGTCAGAAGCTTTACAGACCGCCCCATCTCCGATGAGGCACTTCAGACCATACTGGAAGCCGGTATGGCAGGCCCCGTTTGCGTAAACGCCAGAGACTGGAGCTTTATCGTCACCCGTGACCCGGACGTGCTGGCAAAAATGGCTGACGGCAACGGCCCTCCGGCAGACCCGCTCCGTGGTGCCGCTCTCGGCATCCTTGTGCTGGGCGATTTGGAACGGGCTTTCCCTCCCGCTCCCGATTACTGGATAATTGACGGCGCTATCGCTGCCCAGAATATGATACTTGCAGCTCACGATCTGGGCATAGGTTCCGTATGGCTCGGCACATGGCCCCAGATGGATCGGGTGGACGCACAGCGCAAGCTGTTCGACTTGCCTGACACTGTGACACCCCACTCCGTTATCGCTTTCGGTTACCCCGGAGAGGAAAAGGATGACGGCAGACCCCCAATGGAAAAGGGTTATTTTGAGCCTGACCGCGTTCATATCGACAAATGGTAAAGATGCGAAAGCGTTTTGCCGCATCATTCGGGAGATAAAAATACAATGATACGAAAAGCAACCGAAAAAGATATCCCTCAGGTGGCGACGATATACAGCGACATCCACACCCGGGAGGAAGCAGGGCTGACCACCATCGGCTGGATACGTTCCATCTATCCCACGGAGGAAACCGCCGCAAATTCCGTTGCCAATGACGAGCTGTTTGTTATGGAAGCGGGCGGCAAAATCGTGGCTTCTGCCCGGATAAACCAAAAGCAGGATTCCATGTACGCCGACGGTGACTGGGAATACCCGGCTGACGACAGCGAGGTCATGGTGCTGCACACGCTGACGGTATCCCCTTTTGAAACCCGAAAAGGCTATGCCCGGGAGTTTGTGGCGTTTTACGAAAGCTATGCAAAGGAAAAGGGCTGCCCCTATCTCCGCATGGACACCAACGAAAGAAACACCACCGCCAGAGCCATGTACAAAAAGTTGGGATACAAGGAAATCGGCATCGTTCCCTGCGAATTCAACGGCATTGCAGGAGTAAATCTGGTGCTGCTGGAAAAGAAAATATAAGATGAAAAGGACGATATCCGAGGATATCGTCCTCTTAAAATTCAAATCATCACGCTGTGATACATCAACATGCTGCAGGCATATATCACATTGCGTCAGCAATATTTCACATTTCCAATGGAAATATTTCACTTTCCCGTCAGGGAAAATATCATTGGGAG
>JAZULX010000281.1:0-10735 GCA_045603325.1 Oscillospiraceae bacterium
GACTGATCCTCAGAGAACTGACGCATCCAGTCAATAAGATTAAGCTGAACACCATCGAAGAACTCGGTGTTGTCCTTAGGGAAGTAGGACTGCGAGGTTGATACACCCCAGCGGATGGAGCCGGAATCGGGCTCAAGTTCGCCGGTAAGAATTTTGAACATGGCAGTTTGAGCGTTTTCGTTTTCGCCAACAAAAGCAATTTTGTCTCCACGGTCGGCAATGAAAGAGACGTGACTCAGCAGGGGAACGCCGTCTACGCTGTAGCAGACATCATCTACAAAGAGTATATCTTTGCCTGCTTCGCGGTCGGGCTTGAAGCCAACAAAGGGATAACGGCGGGATGAGGCAGGAATCTCTTCGAGAGAGATTTTTTCCAGCAGTTTCTTTCTTGAAGTTGCCTGACGAGACTTTGATTTGTTGGCTGCAAATCGGGCAATAAAGCTTTCCAGTTCCGCAATCTTTTCGCGATATTTGCGGTTTTTATCACGAATAAGCTGCTGCATGAGGTTGGAAGCTTCGTACCAGAAATCGTAGTTGCCGACATACAGCTTGATTTTGCCATAGTCGATGTCAACAATGTGAGTACAAACGGTATTCAGGAAGTGACGGTCGTGGGATACGACGATGACAGTGCCTTCGTAATCAAGCAGGAAATCTTCAAGCCATTCGACATATATGGCGTCAAGGCTGTTGGTAGGTTCGTCAAGCATGATGATATCGGGTTCGCCAAACAGTGCCTGAGCCAGCAAAACCTTAACCTTGTCACGACCGTCCATATCGGCCATCATCATATAATGGTCGTCAACGGGTATACCAAGACCCTGCAGAATACGGCTGGCGTCAGATTCGGCTTCCCAACCGTTCATTTCGGCAAATTCGGCCTCAAGATCAGCTGCACGCAAACCATCTTCGTCGGAAAAATCAGGCTTCATGTAAAGTGCGTCTTTTTCCTTCATGATGTCATACAGCTTCTGGTTGCCCATGATGACGGTATCCATTACGGTATGTTCATCAAACATGAACTGATCCTGCTTCAAAACGGACATTCTTACATCGGGTTTGATGTAAACATGGCCGGAGGTGGAGTCCAGCTCACCGGAAAGAATTTTCAAAAAGGTGGATTTACCTGCACCGTTGGCGCCGATAACGCCGTAGCAGTTACCTGCCGTAAACTGCAGGTCAACGTGTTCAAAAAGCTTGCTGCCGCCAAACTGCAGGCCAACATCTTCAACTGTTATCATTTCATATTTCTCCGTGTTAAATTATTGTTTACAATTATAACATATGTTTTGGTAAAAAACTACTTGAAAAACAGTATATATTGTATTATATTATCATTAGCACTCGAAATGCAAGAGTGCTAAATTTTATTGGGAGGTCGCCACATGGCAAAGAAAAAATTCAAGGCGGAATCCAAGCGCCTGCTGGACCTGATGGTCAATTCGATTTATACCCACAAGGAGATATTCCTTCGTGAGATTATATCCAACTCATCCGATGCTATCGACAAGCTGAGCTATATTGCCCTTACTGATAACAATGTCGGACTTGATAAAGACGATTTCAAAATTGAGATCAAGGTTGATAAAAAGCACGGAATAATTACTGTTTCCGATAACGGTATTGGCATGAGTGCAGAAGAGATGGAAAATAACCTTGGCACAATTGCATCTTCCGGTTCTTTCAAGTTCAAACAGGAACATGCTGACCTTGATGATGTGGATATCATCGGTCAGTTCGGTGTTGGTTTCTATTCCGCTTTCATGGTTGCCGACACTATTACCGTTGTTTCCCGCAAATACGGGGAAGAGTCAGCTCATATCTGGCAGTCGTCCGGTGCTGACGGATATACAATCGACGAATGTGAACGTGAAGCTCCCGGTACCGATGTTGTGATGAAACTGAAAGCCGATACTGAGGACGAAAAGTATTCCGATTATTTGGATCTTTACAACATTCGTGGTCTTGTTGCCAAATATTCCGATTATATCCGTTATCCCATCGTAATGGACGTTGAGAAGAATCGGAAAGTTGAAGGCTCCGACGATGAGAATCCTGAATACGAGACTTACATTGACACCGAAACCCTCAATTCCATGATCCCCATCTGGCAGCGTCCCAAGAACGATGTCACCGATGAAGAATATAACGCTTTTTATCAGAGTAAGTTCTATGATTACACCGAACCTGTAAGTCACCTATCAGTATCAGTTGAAGGTGCTGTAACTTATAAAGCACTGCTGTTCATTCCAGGAAAAGCACCTTATGATTTCTATACCAAAGACTTTGAAAAAGGTCTGCAGCTTTACAGCAGCGGCGTTATGATTATGGAAAACTGCAGCGATTTGCTGCCTGATCATTTCCGTTTCGTCAAAGGTGTGGTGGATTCTCAGGATTTGTCGCTGAACATTTCCAGGGAAATGCTTCAGCATGACCGTCAGCTCAAAGTAATAGCAACCAATCTTGAAAAGAAGATTAAGACAGAACTGAAAAAGCTGATGGACAACGAGCCTGAAAAGTACGAACAGTTCTGGAATGCATTTGGTCTGCAAATCAAATATGGCGTTGTATCTGAATACGGACGTTATAAGGATACTCTGGCCGATCTGCTGGTGTTCAGCAGTTCTGCTTCTGACAAGCGTACTAGCCTCGAACAGTACGTTTCCCGAATGAAAGAAGACCAGACCAGCATTTACTATGCCTCTGCTGACAGCGTTGCAAAGGCAGCCAGACTGCCGCAGACAGAGAAGCTGCTGGATAAGGGTTATGAAATTCTCTATCTTACCGATGAGGTCGATGAATTTGTAATCCAGATGCTTATGGATTACAAGGAACATGATTTCAAAAACATCTCTACTGATGATCTTGGCCTTGAAACCGAAGAAGAAAAGCAGGAGGCTGAGAAGAAATCTGAAGAAAACAAGGAGCTTCTGGACTTTGTCAAAGATGCACTTGGCGAAAAGGTCAAATCTGTTCGCTTGTCAGATAAATTGGGCAGTCATCCCGTCTGTCTCGTTTCGGACGGTTATCTCAGCTTTGAGATGGAAAAATATTTTGCTCAGATTCAGCCGGATAATGCACCCAAGGCAGATCGTGTGCTTGAACTCAATGCTGACCATGCAATATTCGGTAAGCTGAAATCTGCGATTGAGTCCGATCCCGACAAGGCAGGGAAGTATGCTGAACTGCTGTACTGCCAGGGCTTGTTGATAGCAGATCTGCCGCTTGAAGACCCAACAGCATATACAGATCTGGTGTGTGAGCTGTTGTAAAATGATAATGTTATGCCGCTATTCCATTAATTTGGAATGGCGGCATTATTTATGTTGTGGGTAGTGTTTTTGCAACAAAGAGTAAATAATATCACTTTTAATGATTCTTCTAATTTGATAAAGTTTTAGTATAAATATTTAGGAGGAATAACAAAAAATGAAAAAAATTCTTTCATTAGTTTTGGTGCTGCTTTTGATCCTGTCCTTGTTTGCAGGCTGCGGACAGGAACCGGCTCAGGAAGAACATCCTGTTGAAGAAAGTGCTCAGGCACCAGTTGAGGAAGCCCCTGTTGAAGAATCTGCGCAGGAAGAAGCTCCTGTAGAAGATGCTCTGCCCGAGGAAGAACCCGTGGAAGAAATTCCTGCAGAGATGCCTCCCGTGGAACTGCCCCTGACTGATGAAATGGAAACTCTTACCTGCTATGCCACCTTCCCGAATTTCATGGGTCCCACGGCAGCCTGCGGAGTTGAGACCAATGATGATCTGCTGGTAGTTAAGGAAGCAGAAAAACTGCTGAATGTTAAGATCGAATGGTATCATGTAAACTTCATGACTTATCTTGAACAGTTCAATGTTTATATTGCCGGCGGCGAGTGGACCGATATGATCAGCGGTATTATGGCTTATAGCGGCGGTATGGCCAAGGCCTATGAGGACGATGTGGTTGTTGACCTTCGTCCCATGCTGGAAGAATACGCTCCCCATTTCAATTATTACATGCAGAATGATCCTGAAGAATTTAAGTCTCGTCTGACAGACGACGGTGTTCTTGGTTGGATTGAGTCCTACACTGTTAACGAATACAAAAACGGTGGTCTGGCAATCAACACCGAGTATTTTGAAAAATGGGGCAAGGAAGCTCCTACTACCTATGACGAACTTCATGATTACATGATGTTTGCCAAAGACGAATGCGGTGCAGATATTGGTATGTGGTTCACCAATCAGTGTGCTGAAGATAACTTCAGCTATGGTTTCGGTGTTGAACCCTTCAAGGCAACCGGCACAGCTCTGCCTTTGTTCAAAGACGGCGACGAAGTAAAGTGCAGCCTTGTTTCTGAGGGTTACAAAGAATATATTGAAATGCTTAGACAGTGGTATGCCGACGGCCTGCTTTATCAGGAATTTGTTACCACCACCTGGAACCCCAATAATAACGATATTACCAACAACCTTTATGAAGGCCGTATCTCTCTTTACAATGCCAACGCCATGAACCTGTCCAGCGTTACAGCTAACATCGGCCTCACACCCATTGCACCTCCAACCATTGAAAAGGGCGGCATGAACCACAATGAAGGCAGTTCCAGCTCTCAGGCTGAAACCATGGCAATTACCACTCAGGCTGAAAATCCCGAACTTTGTCTGAAATGGATCGACTTCTGGTTCTCTGATGTCGGCGGTGATATGTATAATTACGGAGTTGAAGGCGTAAGCTATGAAGTTGTTGACGGCAAGGTGCAGTACACCGAAGCTGCAATTAACAATCCCTATGGAGATTCCGTTACCAACTATATCCGCACATTGTCTCTGCTTGGCAAAACCGTTGGTGCAACTTATGCAGAAGCTAACCTGATGACTTATTCTGACGAGATGATGGAATTCATCAATGTTTGGAATACCGAAGTCGGCGACAGTGCCAATGTATATCCCACCGGTGCTCAGTTGAGTGTTGCCGAATCCGAAGAAAGTTCCACTTTGTCCAGCGATATCACTACTTATGCCACCGAACAGATTCCTCTGTTCATCATGGGAACCCTGAATATGGACAGTGATTGGGACGCATATTGCGCTCATATTGAAGAAATGGGTCTTGGCAGACTTGTCGAAATGTATCAGGGTGCTTATGACAGATACCAGCTCAGATAATTTAAGTATTTATTAAATCCTGAAAGAATACTCAAAAATAATAAGTTGTGGCTTTCATCACAGGAACTGTGACGAAAGCCACAATTATAAAAGGAAGGAATTAAATATGTCTCAAAGATATTCTGCTCTCAATTCGCCATTGAACGTCAGAGGCAAGATGCTGAAAAGCAGATTTGAATATCCTGTTGCTCAGCCTCACTTTCTTCAGGGACCGGAAACATACCCCGGAGATCCCGTTGTAGCCTACTATACTGAAATGTGCCGCAAAGGAAGTGCACTTATAATCACTCATGATCTTACACACCCAAATCAGAGAAAAATGGGGGCAGACAGAGCACATTTCTGTATGTACGATTTGGATGACTTTGGAAGCCAGAACTATTTTACACAATTTGCTCATTTCATACATTGTCAGGGCAGTTATGTAGGTACTGAGATCTGCTGTGACCTGCGTTTACCATGGTGTGTAAATAATCCCGATCTGCCTGAACCTGAGCGGGAAGACCACGGACCTTTTGGACCCGACGGCATGATGTTCGAGGATGAGTATGACGAGAACTTATGCCCTGTAGCTACAGTTGATGGTTTTCCGGGAACGCCGGGAACTCAGACGGAGTATTTCACAAAAGAAAATATTCAAAAATATATAAAAGTTTTGAGCGACAGAGCACGTCGCTTTAAATCTTTTGGATATGATGCCGGCATGATCGAAATGGGTGCAGAATTCTACTTTGCGAAGTTCATGTCGAAACGTGAAAACCGTCGTACCGACGAATACGGCGGCAGTTTTGAAAACCGTTCACGCTTTGCTATTGAAGTTCTCAAAGGGTTGCGTGAAGGTGTGGGTGAAGATTTCATTATCTTTGCAAATGCTCCCGATATTGCATTTGATCCCTCTAAATCCAGAGGCGGAGAAGCTCTTTCTATCGACGAAGCAGTTTGGCTGTTTGACCAGATAGCTCCTTACGTTGATATAATTCGTCTGCGTGGTGAAGAGAAAGATACCGGCGGTGAGTGCGAATGTGCAAAAATTGCTGCAGAACTTAAACGCCGCGGTGTTAAGGAATACATTTGCATCAATACTCCATATATGGATCTGGACAAGATAAATGCCATTGTTGCGCAGGGCAAAGCCGATATGATAAGCTCTGCCAGAATGTTTATCTGCAACGAAAACCTTGGCAGTATCCTCAAAAACGGTAACGGCGAAGATCTGAATCCCTGCATTGAATGTGGTGTCTGCCGTGGCAGCATCGGTGATGGCGACTGGATGAGCCATTGCACAATCAATCCCGAACTTGGTATGGAACACCGTAAGGACAGCCTGAAAATTCCGGTTGAAAAATTCAAGAAGATTGCTGTTATCGGCGGCGGTCCTGCTGGAATGAAATGCGCTATGTGGCTTAAGGAGAGGGGACACACCCCCGTGATTTTTGAAGCCTCCGATGCCCTTGGCGGCCAGATTAAAACAGCACGTTATCCTGAGTTCAAGTGGAAACTGAAACGTTATCTTGATTTCCTTATTGCTCAGGTTGAACGCAAAGGTGTGGAGGTTCGACTTAATACTTACGCAACACCTGAGATGATTAAAGATGAAGGCTTCGATGCCGTAGTTGCAGCTCTCGGTGCAGAACCTAAAAAGCCCGGCGTTATTGGTGCTGAGAACTCCAAGTGGAATACCGTCAATATTTATGGTAATACGGAAAACATCGGCAAACGGGTTGTAGTTATCGGCGGAAGTTCTGCTCCCTGTGAAGCAGCTGCATATCTTGCCGATACAGGGCATGAAGTGACCCTTCTCAGCCGAAGAAGCAATCCCAACTACGATCTTAATCCCATTAGAACCCAGCGCTCAATGAACATGATGATGATTCAGAAGGGCGTCAATATTATTGTTAAGGCTAAAACCACGGAAATCGGCAATGGATATGTCAAATATGTCGACAAAGACGGTTCTGAACATACCATTGAATGTGATGATGTGCTTGCAGCCGGAGGAATGGCACCCAATATGGATGCTGCAATGAAATTCTATGGCTCTGCCGAAGAATTCTACGCAATTGGCGACTGCAAGGAAGCAGGAAACATGCGCACCGCTATCCGCGACGCATATGCCCTTGCAATGAGAATCTGATTATCAAAAAAATGCCAACCCTATTTGGGGTTGGCATTTTCTTTTATATTCTTTCGTAATCAACATACTTGAAAAGCAGACCTTTTTCTTCCATTACTTCACTTTCGGAGACGATTTTCCAATCTTCCATTACATCGAGATTTGGAAAGTATTTTTCAGCAGGCATAGATATATCGGTTTTTGTAATGTACGCTTTGTGGCAGTAGGGGAGAAGCTGATGATAAACTGTATCGCCGCCAATAACGCATAAATCATCGTCTGGAATATCTTTGACCCGCTCCACAAGAGCTTCGATTGAGTCCACGCCTTCACAGCCTTCAGGAAGAACGTTGGGTCTGGAAGTAAGAATGATGTTTCTGCGGTTTTTCAGGGGTTTTGAGCCCGGCAATGAAACAAGGGTGTTTCTTCCCATAATGACGGTTTTGCCCTCTGTAAGAGCCTTAAAACGCTTCAAATCGGCAGATATGTTCACGAGCATATCTCCGCTGGCACCGATCCCCCAATCGGAACTTACATTTACAATCGCTAACATATAACACCTCTATATCGCAACAGGAATTTTCTTGTCAAACGCATGGTAATCATAACCTTCCATCTGGAAACTGTCACGAGTAAAATCATAGAAGTCAGTTACTGATTTATCAATAATGAATTTGGGAGCAGGTTTGGGTTCGTTCTTGATTATTTCCTCAATAAGGGGAATATGACGGTCATAAATGTGAGCATCTGCAATAACATGGACAAGCTCGCCGGCCTGAAGACCGCTTATCTGAGCCATCATGTGAACAAGAACCGCATACTGGCACACATTGAACTGATTAGCAGCCAGCATATCCTGCGACCTTTGGTTAAGAATTGCATTGAGGACGTTGCCGCTGACGTTGAATGTCATGCTGTAAGCACAAGGGTAGAGGTGCATTTCATGCAGATCTGCAAAGGTATATATGTTGGTCATTATACGACGGCTGGATGGGTTATTCTTCAGGTCATAAATTACTCTATCAACCTGATCAAATTCACCTTCAGCATATTTGTGCTTTACTCCCAGCTGGTAGCCGTAAGCTTTACCGATGGAACCTGTCTCATCGGCCCAGGAATCCCAGATGTTACCGCGAAGATCATTTATATTGTTGGATTTCTTCTGCCAAATCCACAGCATTTCATCCACAGCAGTTTTCCAGTAAGTACGGCGAATAGTGCAGATGGGGAACTCCTTGGACAGGTCGTATCTGTTTACGATACCGAATTTTTTCACGGTATGTGCAGGTGTGCCGTCATCCCAACGGGGACGGACGTTCAAATCGGTGTCCCAAACACCGTTGTCTATAATATCACGGCAGTTTTGAATGAATATTTCATCAGCGTAACTCATGACGATTCCTCCTGTTAAAGCATACATAGGATCCTTACCTAGAATATACCATAAATTCTTGAGGTTGTGTATAGAATGTGATAAAATAAAATGTAAGAACAAATTTTGGAGATTTAAATGGAACGCATTAGATTTGATGAAATGGAGATATCTCAGGATATCCTTAAAGCTCTTGACGATAAGGGTTATATATACGCTACAAGGATTCAGAAAGAAGCTATTCCTCCGCTTATGCAGTGGGAGGATGTTATTGCAAAGGCACCTACAGGAACCGGTAAGACTTTTGCCTTCGGCATTCCGATTATTCAACACATTGACCCGACATCTGAGCAGACTCAGGCTCTTATTCTGGCACCTACAAGAGAACTTGCGGTTCAGATCACCGATGAAATTCGCGGTCTGCTCAAGTACAGAAAAGGTGTTCGTGCAGTTTGCCTTTACGGCGGTCAGAAGATAGACAATCAGATCCGCAGCCTTAAAAAGAAACCTCAGATTATTGTTGCTACTCCAGGCAGATTGTTCGATCACATCAAACGCAAAACAGTTGACCTTGCCCAGGTTCAGACGCTTATTCTTGATGAAGCTGACCGAATGCTTGATATGGGCTTTATCAAAGAAGTTACTAAGATTATTGAACTCTGTAAAAACCGCAAAAACCTCGGTCTGTTTTCTGCAACTATCTCTCAGGAAGTCATGACCATCAGTTGGAAATATCAGCGTGACGAGGTTGAGATAACCGTACCTGCCGAAGCAGAGGACAAGCCTGATATAACTCAGTATTCAATTGAAGTCAATTCCAATGAAAAAATTGAGACAGTTTTGAAGCTGCTCAATACTCAGGGTTACGAGCGAGTCGTGGTATTTTGCAACACGAAACACATGGCAGCTGCGCTGTACGAAACGCTTAAGAACCATACTCTAACTGTCGATCAACTCCATGGCGATATTCCTCAGCGAAAAAGGGAAGAGACCATGGACAAGTTCCGTAAAGGAAACTTGAATGTTCTTATTGCAACCGACGTTGCTTCAAGGGGAATTGACGTAGAAGATGTTGAATGTGTAATAAATTTCGACATTCCAGAAGAAAACGAATACTATGTTCACCGTATCGGCAGAACCGGACGTGCCCGCCGTCAGGGAATTGCAATCACAATTATCAGTTCCATTCTTGAACGGGCAAAACTGAAAGAGATTGCTACTTACTGCCGCTTTGATATAACCGAAATGCGTTTCGCACAGGACGGCAGCCTTGAAAAAGCACCTGAACGCAAGGTTGTAAAACGTTCCACAAGAAGGTTTTGATATGTTTAAAACCACTGAAAAACTAATGCTTCTTCTTTGCGGTGATTTCAATGACGGGTTGACACCCCTTGGATTAAAACAATTCAGGAAACTCAGCGAGAGGGTAAGAAATAACCTTTTTTTCTCACCCGATAAGGAGCTGATCCGTTCTGATTTTATTGATCTTGGGTACGACGAAGAAGAAAGCAAAAAGATTTTCGAACTGATTTCCCGGGAAAACAGCGTAAGATGTGAACTTGAACGGCTTGCAGGGATGGGGATCTTTCCGTTGACAAGGATCAGTCCTGAATATCCAAAATCATTCCTTGAAAAACTCGGTGATTCTGCACCAATGGTACTGTTTTATGCCGGAAATCTTGATTTGCTGAAAAATGCGGCAATTGCATTGGTCGGATCAAGAGAGATTAGTGTTCAAGGTGCAACATTTGCCCGAGCATTGGGTGAGACTGCTGCAAAATCAGGATTAACTCTTGTTTCCGGAGGTGCCAACGGAGCAGACATTATCGCTCAGACAGCTGCTCTGGCCAACGGAGGAAGCGTAATATGCTTTCGACCGGATGGCTTGGTGAATAACATTAATAAGCTGTCCAATGAAATAGCTGCAGGAAAACTTTTGGTAATAACCGAAAGGGGAGCGGACATTTCATTTTCGTCAGCAACTGCTGCCAGCAGGAATCGTTTGATCCACTGTTATTCTGACAGAGTTTTTGTGGCTGGGTCTGATTATAAAAAAGGCGGAACCTGGTCTGGCACCGAAACCAACCTGAAAAAAGGTTATAGCAAGG
>JAZULX010000282.1:0-3244 GCA_045603325.1 Oscillospiraceae bacterium
CCGAAGATACCGAGATCACGGCCGAACTGAAAAAGACCCTCAAAGAAGGGGAGGAACTTCCCGAAGGCGCTGTGATTATCGAAGAAACAGACGCAACATCCGAACCCACAGTCGATGGTGAGGCTGCTCCTGTTCAGTATAAGATCTCCGGCAGTGGTATCGTGGGTGAGCTGATGCAAAAAAGCCTGGTGGACTCCGATAACGACACCTCCGAGCTTCTGCTGCGCTATGCTTATGAGGGAAAGAACTATGACCATTATCTTGACCGCATAAGTGTTTACGGCAATTACGATTTTTCCGGATTCGACCGGGAAATGCTTTACGACAATTATTTCAAAGTCCCTGTACATGGAGGTACAAAATGAAAAAACTTGTTTCGATAATATCCATCCTGCTTGTTTTAACGGTGATGGCTTCGGCGGTTACGCTGGACGAGCTGAGCCAAAGCAGGTTTTATACCACCACGGCTGCGGATGCCATAGTGGAATTCATGACAGACAACGGTCTTAACGCCGAAAACTTTTCCATGGCATATCTGAACACCGCCACCGGTGAGATGTTGTCTTTCAACGAGCATACGCTGATGCTGGCTGCCAGTACATACAAGCTGCCGCTGAACATGCTTTACTGCGACATGATAGCAGCCGGTGTGCTCACCGAAGATACCGAGATCACGGCCGAACTGAAAAAGACCCTCAAAGAAGGGGAAGAACTTCCCGAAGGTGCTGTGCTTATTGAAGAAACAGACGCAACATCCGAAACCACAGTCGATGGTGAAGCCGCTCCTGTTCAGTATAAGATCTCCCGCAGCGGAATCGTGGGCGAACTGATGCAGAAAAGTCTGGTGGATTCCGATAACGACACCTCCGAGCTTCTGCTGCGCTATGCTTATGAGGGAAAGAACTATGACCATTATCTTGACCGCATAAGTGTTTACGGCAATTATGATTTTTCCGGATTCGACCGGGAAATGCTTTACGACAATTATTTCCCCTGCGACTATATGATTGGCTGCCTGCAGTATCTTTATGAACATTCCGGCGACTATAAGCTGGTCATAGATTATCTGAAGCAGGCTCAGCCGGGAATGTATTTCCGCCGTTACCTTTCCTGTGAGGTTGCCCACAAATACGGCTATCTTGGTGACAATTACAACGATGTGGGCATAATCTACACCGAGACACCGTTCCTGCTGGCTTGCTATACCGATGGCGTACCCAACGGCGAGAATGTTGTGGGCAGACTGGCAGAGCTGATGGCGGAATACACTGACTACACCACGGCTCACGACGCATATGTTGCCGAGCATTCCGAGATTGAGCCCTCAGAGGAACCTGAAGTTCCCGAAGAATCTGCACCCCTCACCGAAGAAGAAAAACTCCAGCAGATGATAGCCGAGATTGAAGCTATCGAATCCGCGCCGGTGATCGAAATCGGTCCCGAAACAGCTCCCGAACCCGAAGAAACACCGGCAGAAACAGAACCTGTCTTGAGTACTGAGCCTGAACCGGCTGCGCCTCAGCAGCCCGAACCTGCCGAACCCGAAAAGGATGTTGACATTCTTTCGCTCCTGATACCTGCAGCAGTTATTGTGCTGGGTATTGTGGTTAAAGTGGGGGCGCCGAGACCGGCGAGCAAAAAGAAAAGGCGCCGCCACAAAAAGGGCAGACACGCCGCAAGACGCTGAATAGTAAAAACTCAGGAGGACAAAAAATGTCTGATGTAATAGCTGCCATAGCAACTGCAAATGTGCTTTCCGCAATAGGCATCATCCGCCTCAGCGGTGACAGTGCGGCAGAGGTGGCAGGCAGGGTTTTCAAACCCAACAGCGGAAAAAATCTCAGTGATGTGCCCACGGGCAAAATGACTCTTGGCAAGGTGTATGACGTAACAGGTGCCGTTATCGACGAATGCCTTTGCTTCCACAGCAAGGCGCCCAACAGCTACACCGGCGAAGATACAGCAGAAATTCAGTGCCACGGTTCACCCGCAGTGCTGGCATCGGCACTGGAAGCCCTGTTCAATGCCGGAGCAAGGCAGGCACTGGCAGGAGAGTTCACAAAACGGGCATTTCTCAACGGCCGTATGGACCTTACTCAGGCGGAGGCGGGCATCGACCTCATATCCGCTGAAACAGCCGAAGCTGCCAGAAACGCTGCAGGTCAGCTTTCGGGTGTCATGGGCAGAAAGATTGACAGCATTTACGACAGCCTGACGAATATCATGGCACATTTTCACGCTGTGCTGGACTATCCCGACGAGGATATAGAGGACTTTCAGCTCCAGGACTTTGAACAGACGCTGCAGGAAGCTCGCAGCGAACTGGATGCACTGTACCGCAGCTATGACCGGGGGCGTATGATCAAAAACGGCGTCACCTGCGCCATCGTGGGTCGTCCCAATGCGGGCAAATCCAGCCTGCTTAATGCGCTATTGGGCTATGACCGGGCTATTGTAACGGAGATAGCCGGCACCACAAGAGACACCATTACCGAAAGTGTCCGTGTGGGCGGAGTGCTGCTGCGCATGGCAGATACCGCAGGACTGCGAGCCACGGATGACCCGGTGGAAAAAGCCGGTGTTGAGCGTGCCTTTAAAGCTGCCGACGGCGCCCAGCTGGCACTGGCAGTGTTTGACGGTTCCGTTGCTGAAGCGGACGAAGAGACAATTCGTGCCGCAGCAACTGCCAAAAAGGCCATAGCGGTGGTCAACAAATCCGATCTGCCCCTGATGCTGAACGTGGACGAGCTGAAAACGCATTTTGACCACGTTTGCATAGTTTCCGCAGCAGAAAGCAAAGGGCTGGACGCCCTTGACAAAGCTGTGGCAGAACTGTTTGACGATGGCAGCATAGTATACGACGGCGGCATAGTAACCAACGAGCGTCATGCCGAGGCTGTAAAACGTGCAAGAGACGCCATAGCCTATTCGCTGGAATCCATGTATGCAGCAGTAACGCCCGATGCGGTGCTGGTGGATGTGGAAGCAGCCATGGAAGCCCTGGCAGAAATAACCGGCCGCCTTGTCAGCGAAGATGTAACAGGCAGAATATTTGAACGCTTCTGCGTTGGAAAATAAGCAAACACCCTTTTGGGAAGATTACGGAAAAGGGTGTTTCGAGACTGTCAAAGAACCCCCGCCGTGTCATTCCGAGCAAAAACCACACAGTGGTTTTTGCGTGGGAATCCGTACTCTCCTGTTGAAAAGGTAAAAGTATAAACGGATTGCCACGCCATCTTCGATG
>JAZULX010000283.1:0-16400 GCA_045603325.1 Oscillospiraceae bacterium
TAACAGAGGTAACGGTTCCGTTATATTTAGAAACGATCTCAACGGCGGAAGCATCGGCCGTCAGCCTGTCTACCTTAGTCTGAGCGTCATCGACATCTTTTTTCTTCTGCAGCAGGTCAAGATCCTCCTTGGCATCGGAGATGTCTGCGCTTTCTATTGCGGCGGAAAGAGCCATCTGTGCATCGGTAACGGCATCGTCATAGGTGGACAGGTCTGATTCGGCAGTTGCAGCGTTTTTAAGGGCATCAAGCTTTTCCTGTGCTGTGGTCAATGCGTTTTGAGCAGCAGTGTTGTTGTACTCGGCCTGAGTTTTGTTGTTGGTTGCCTGAGTCAAAGCCTGCTTGGCAGCAGTGATCTCAGGGGTGTCGGTGGGCAGAGAATTGTTGTAAGCAATGGTAGCTTCGTTGACCTTGAGCTGATACTCTTTAACCTGCTGCGCTGCTTCTTCGTAATCGTCCATAGCTGCCAGAAGATCGGAATCGGACAGCACTGACTGAGCATCTCTGTAATCTTCATAGGCTTTATTATATTGAGTATTGAGGGATGAAAGCTCATTTGTGATGGACACAAGTTCGTCATTAAGGGCTGTGTTATCGGAATAAAGTGCTTCAATTTTTGTAATATAACCGGCAGCATCTGCTGAGGTTATGTAGGCATCAAGTTGAGATTGAGTAGCGGTTATAATATCAACTTGGGCTTCAATGTCGGATATTAGTTGTTTTGTTTTGGAGTCGTCTTCGGTATTGGCAAGTTCAGCCTCCAGCCTCGCTTTTTCATCAATGGCTGTCTGTAGGTCACTGTTAAGAGATTCAATGGTGTCACGATAATCCACATTGGTTGAAACGGCTTCATCGTAATAGACTTCAAAAACATCCCAGTAAGTATCTATGAGAGCATCGTTTTCGGATTTCTCTGAAAGGACAGAAGTGCGTTCACGCTGCTTTTCAAATATTTGATCGTCAATATCTCGCAGTGTTTCAGAAGCGGTATCCACTGCAGTAACGGCGGCTTCATAGGTCATTCCCAGCTTTTCTTCGTGGTATGACTTTTCGGTGGAAGCGGAATCTAAAAGTAACTGAGCATTTTCCAGTTCCTTGGTGGCGTCATCCAGTGGCTTTTTCAGAGCTTCCTGTTCGTCTGTAAGCTCACCTTGTACACGTTCCAGCTCAGCAGTTGCCTTTGTCAGATTTAACTCAGCCTGCTCATAAGCCAGTTTTGCGGCGTCGGCTTGAGCTTTAGCGGTGTTATAGTTAGACTGTGCCTCGGTCAGGGCAGAGGAAGATGCTCCGCTGCCATGGGCAAGGGTATAGTCGGAATAAGCCTTGTCTCTGGCATTTTTGGCTTTTGCAAGAGCCTGCTGTGCGCTTTGGACGTTGGAGTCGGTGGCAGATATGTCAAGCAGGAAAGTCTCGTAGGCGTATTTGGCAGCGTCAAGAGTGTCCATGGCGGCTTTGAGTTCATCGCTTTCTCTGTCTGCCAGAACAAACAGCACCTGACCTGCGGTAACAGTATCGCCTTCACGGACAGCAACAGACTGAACCTCACGGGTCTGGTCTATGGTGACGTTGTATACTTCGTTTGAGGATACCGTACCGGTGCCTCTGATTTTTGCGGTAATGGTGCCTGAATTAGGGTATTGTGAAGACACCACCGGCAGGGAACGGTTCATTATTGTGTTGGAGAAAAAGGTAAGCAGCAGCATCACAGCAAGGAAAATAATGATGGCATTTTTTACCCATTCTCTTCTTTTGGTTTTCTCTTTTGTCATGGCACAAAACCTCTCAATCGCTCAGACGTCAGCCTTTGACGCCGCCGGAGTATGTAATACCTTCAACGAGATACTCCTCGCCGAAAAGGAAAATCAGCAATGTTGGAATAAGATATATGGAAGCAACGGCAAAGGCAAGTCCTACTTCGCCGGAGTTGATTTTGGAAAGATACACCGAAAGGGGATGCAGTTCTTCGTTTGCCAGCAGTATCAGCGGCTGTTCGACCATGTTCCAGTAGTCGATAAAAACCAAAATGGCAACGGAAGCAAGAGCGCTGCTGCACAGAGGCAGACATATTTTGCGGAACATGGCCCAATGACCTGCACCGTCCAGCTTGGCAGCTTCAAGATAAGCGTAGGGTATTCTGCGCATATACTTGGTGAGTATAAACACGGAAAACGGAGCAAATATACCCGGCAGCCATATTGCCCATCGGGTGTCAAGGGTACCGAGCCAATCGGCAACAAGATAGTTTGGTACCAGTGTTACCTGATAGGGCATCAGCATCAGAATGACATACAGGAAAAACATGATGTTTTTCAGTTTACCTTTAAAAAACGCAAAACTGTAACTGGCAAAGGCGGCTATCAGTACCTGAAACACAACAATGGGAACTACAAATATTACCGAGTTCCAGAATTTAAGCAGGTATTCGGGGCTTTTTATCAGCACTGTTGAATACTGCTCAAAGCTGACCATGTCGGGAATAAGCTTCAAATTGACGGTTTCACCGATATAGCTGGTAACAGCTGTGTTGCTGCTGCCCCATCCCATGGAAGAGGATGCAGTGGCATCTCCAAAAACTGCGCCGTAGTTTGCGGTTATTTCTTTTTGCGTCATAAAGGAGTTTGCCAGAGTCAGGACTGTAGGCATCAGAAAGCCGACGGCAAACACAGCAGCAATGAAGGTTAAAAGTATAATGCTCAGGCGACGGCGGATATTGAAACGTTTCATCCTTCGATATCCTTTCCGGCCTTGTTGTCCACAATGAACATTATGCCTATGAGAATTACAACAACGATGCACATAAGTATGGCTGCGGTGGACAGCTTCTGATAATCAAGGCTTCTGAACATGTTGTTCATAAAGTGCTGCAGCAGGTAGAGGTCGCCATATGGGTAGTCGCCTGTAAGCAGGTAAACCTCGCGGAACACCTTGAAGGAGTTTATCAGAGACAGAATTGTAACAAAAACTATGCTGGAAACGAGATAGGGCATCTTTATGTACCAGAATTTCTTGATGGAGCCTGCACCCTCAAGGGTGGACATTTCCAGAATGTCTTTTGGGATGTTGTTCAGGGCAGCCATGAAAAGGATCATATTGTAACCAAGGTTTTTCCAAAGGAACAGGATTATGATCACGTATCTGCTGTATTCGGATTTCAGCCAGTCTATCTGCTCCACACCGAAATTTGCCAGCAGCAGATTTACAACACCGTTCTGGTCAAAGAATACTCGCCAGATAAGGACAATGGATGCAACAGGCACCATCATCGGGCAGAGGAAAAATGTGCGAAACTGGCTGCGGCAGGGGATCTTGCAGTCCAGCAGCAGAGCCAGAAAAAGCCCGAGTATAACTGCCAAAGGCACTGCGATACCGGAAAAAGCAGCTGTGTTTTTTGCGGCGGTCTGGAAAGCCTGATTCTTGATGACCGCAATAAAATTGTCCAGCCCCACAAATTCCTTTGCAACGGGGTTGTTTACCAGTGAATAGAAGATAACAACGGCAAAAGGAATAACAAAGAATACAAGAACGCCTATAAGACTCGGAGCCAAAAAGGCAGCAGATACAAAATGGTCTTTTATTCTGTTGTTGGCACGGTTGAAAAGGGATTTCATTGTGACCATTTCCTTTCTGAGTGTTCCTAATAATTAGACGGTATAGAATGATTGTTGTTCCAAAATGTGGCCGCAGTATCTTCAAAAAAGTGAGCTAAATTTCAAGTTCTATACTTACAGGACAATGGTCTGAACCAAAGATGTCACTGTGGATGGAAGCTTGCTGGAGCTTATCAGCCAGACGATTGGATATTACATGGTAGTCAATACGCCAACCGGCGTTCTTTTCCCGGGCATGGAACCTGTAGGACCACCAGGAATAGGCGCCTTCAACGTCGGGATACAGGTGACGGAAACTGTCGGTAAAACCACAATCGAGAAGTGCAGAGAACTTTTCACGTTCTTCGTCTGTAAAACCGGGATTCTTGCGGTTGGTTTTGGGGTTCTTGAGGTCAATCTCCTGATGCGCCACGTTAAGGTCGCCGCAGGCAATCACACACTTGTTTTTGTCGAGCTCAGTCAAGTATTCGCGGAATTTATCATCCCACTGCATACGCGTATCAAGCCGTTTAAGACCGTCCTGAGAATTGGGCGTGTAGCAGGTGACGAGATAAAAGTTTTCATACTCAAGGGTGATCACACGACCTTCGCTGTCCAACTCAGGATAGCCGATGCCATAGGATACGGACAATGGCTCGTGCTTTGCAAACACGGCAGTGCCGGAATAGCCTTTTTTCTCGGCGTAATTCCAGTAATCGTGATATCCCGGCAGTACAAGATCCAACTGACCGGCCTGCATTTTTGTTTCCTGCAGGCAGAAAAAGTCTGCATCAAGAGCATTGAAAGAGTCTAAAAAACCTTTACCCATTACGGCTCGAAGACCGTTCACATTCCATGATACAAATTTCATATTCAGACCTCCATAGTAAGGTTCATTTTACATTATATAGTATAGTCAGATTGAAAACAATACAAGATATATTAAGATTTGCTTAATTTTGCAAAAAGTTTTTGGGTATAACGAGAACCAATAAAACCATTCATTATTTGAATGATAATTGAAACATCAGGTTTAGTGTGTTATAATGCGAGCATGAAGATTTTGAATTTTGTTTCTGTTTCACTTTGCCGGCTCAGCCGATTTGCCATAAGAAAGCTGGGCAGAGGTGGCACCGATCTTCCCGGCAGGATAGCGCTGAAGGTCAATCCCAACATTTTGAGGGAAATGTCGAAGGGAGTTAAGACAATAATTGTTACCGGCACCAACGGTAAAACCACGACCTCGCGCATGATCGAGCAATGCCTGAAAGACTCCGGTAAATCCTATGTGGCAAACAAGTCCGGGGCAAACCTGTTTTCCGGTATCACGGCAGACTTTGCGCAAAACTGCACTCTGACAGGTAAATGCAAGCGCGAATACGCTGTTATTGAGTGCGATGAGGCTGCGTTTAAAACCGTCAGCCTGCATACCGACCCGTATTGCGTAGTTGTAACCAATGTTTTCAGCGATCAGCTTGACCGTTACGGAGACATCCTTTCCACCCTTGAAAGCATCAAGATCGGCTGTAAAAACAGCAAAAATGCTGTTCTGTGCCTCAATGCTGACTGCTCACTGACATCTTCCATAGCTGCAGAAGTTGAAAACAGATGCGTGTTCTATGGTATTAACTGCGAGGTTTACAAGACCCGTGTTCAGGAGATATCCGATGCACCCAACTGCCTGCGATGTGGACACGAGTATGAATACGGTCATGTTACCTTCGGCCACCTTGGCAGCTGGAGCTGCCCTGAATGCGGCTACCGCCGGCCCGATCCCGACGTTGCAGTGACAAGCGTTCTTGTCAGCGACACTGCCCATACTTCCGTTGAGGTGAATGTGTCCGGTGAAACTCGTCAGGTCAATATCTGTCTGCCCGGTGCTTATAACATCTACAATGCTGCCGCATCAATTGCGGTCGGACATGCCTGTGGCCTTGAACCTTCCGTTGTGGATGCTGCCATGGAGAACTTTGAATGCGGATTTGGCAGAATGGAAAAACTGGACATTCCCGATACGGATATCAGAATGATCCTTATTAAGAACACTGCTGGCTGCAATCAGGTGCTGAATTTCCTGACCGATATGACCGAACCGTCACTGTTTGTTATCGGACTCAATGACAGGGTCAACGACGGCAGAGATATTTCCTGGATTGAGGATGTCAACTTTGAATGTCTTGCTGAAATGGGTGATATGCTCACCGGCCTGTATGTTACCGGTATCCGTGCCGATGATATGGCAGCCAGACTCAAAAAAGCCGGCATTGAAGATAGTAAGCTGAAGGTATTTTACGAATATGATGAGCTTATTGATGCCATTGTTTCTGCAGACACCCCTGTCAATATTATGCCGAACTATACCTGCATGATGGATCTCAGAGGCAGGATAGCCAAAAGGTTCAATCTCAAGAGTTTCTGGGAATAAAAATAATGCTGTCATCCCGAATGTTGGGATGACAGCTTTTTGATTCTAAAATGGTTCGGTGGTCAGCTTGACGTCAACAAAATTCCCACCATAGTACTGGACAAACCTTACTAAATAAGCCACACCGTAGGGGTTGGGCTCGGGCATAAATACAGACACACTGCCTTCGAAATCTGTGATTTTGAAATCACCCACAGCATTGACCGTATCCGACCAGACCTTGAATCCATACTTTGAAAGAGCATCGACAGCTTCTTCTGTGGCGTTTTCTGCAATAACCAGCATGGTTTTTGAATTGGTCATACCGTCCAGAGTATCATTAAATTTTGCGGCAGCTTCCAAAGCGTGTCCGACATCGGAGAGATCAAGCTCCATGGCAATGGGGTAGCCTGCACATAAGATAGCTCTTATGTTATTGTCGCTGCCATGCAGAGAATCCGCGTCGTATGTAAAAACCGCCGGAGCATTGCCGAGGGAGTCGGCAACAGTTTTGAAACTTTCGCCGGGCAGAAACAGTGCCGTATCAGGTACGGTGATGGAATCGATTTCAGGTGGTTGTTCCGGTGGGGGATTCTGAACATCGGGAGAAACTGTAACGGCAGGTGGAGGTGACACCTGGGGAGAAGTAGTTTCTTCAGGCGGCCGGCTTACTTCCACGGAGGGGGAAGGTGACGTTGACGGCTCGGAAAGATACTGGGTAACACGATATTCAACCAGTGTTTTGGACTGGGTTATGAACTTGTCATTGTCATACACTTCGTTTCCGCTTGTAAGACGAATGATGGGATAACCGCCGCTGCCTTCGAGAAGATTGCAGCCAAGACCAAAATAAGATGAAACATAAAACACCGGAACATAGATGGAACCGCTGCGTGAAAGAGCAGCAGTGCTTTCGGTGTTGCCGTTGAAGTCAGTAACCGTACCGGCGCTGATGTCAAAGGTGAGACGGTGGTCAATGTTGTACATCGCCAGAATGTTCTGAGTGCTGTCGAAAATTGAAAAGACATTCAGCACCTCGGAATCAAAGGCAGAGTATGGTACATACAGCTGATTGTTGTAGTAAAAAGGAACCGAGCCGCCGGTAAGCGTTACCGGGATAGAGTCATCAACCGCAACGAACCAGATATCTGCTGCCATGGCAGGAACGCATAATGCGGCTGCCAATAGAACTATAAGAAAAATGCAAAGTATGCGTTTCATTAAATTTCTCCATATCAGTAATACTGCTGCAGAGCAACAGCAGTGGTGCTTAACATAACCATTTTACAACAAATCTGTGTATTTGGCAATATGTCAGGTTTTTATGGCATGATGTGAAGAATTCTCTATGTCAGTAAGAACAAATGACGGTTCAGACAAAATGAATATTTGTATCAATTAACTATTGTAGAATTTCCTGAAAGTGGTATAATTATGCCATATTAATTAATAATTAATCAGATAAGGAGTAGCCGCAATGGAGAAAATTACTGTTGAACTGACTAAAAATCCCAAGCAGAAGCCTGTTGGCGACCTGCCCTTTGGTAAAATCTTTACCGATCACATGTTTGTTATGGAATACGAAGCCGGAAAAGGCTGGTTCAATCCCCGTATCGTGCCCTACGGCCCCTTCTCAATGGATCCTGCAGGCGTAGTTCTCCACTACGGTCAGGAAATTTTTGAAGGTCTTAAGGCTTACCGCAGCCCCAACGGCGAGATCCGTCTTTTCAGACCGGAACAGAACTATATGAGAATGAATAAGTCCTGCGAACGTCTGAGTATTCCTCTGCTTGACGTTGATTTCTGCGTTGAGGCAACCAAACAGCTTGTTGAACTTGACAAGGATTGGGTACCCTCTACCCCAGATTCTTCCCTTTATATCCGTCCTTTCATTTTTGCCAATGACGTAGGCCTTGGTGTTCATGCTGCAAAGAACTATATCTTCTGCATCATCCTTGCACCCTCCGGCCCCTATTATCCCGAAGGCCTTGATCCCGTTAAGATAATGATCGAAGACGAAGACGTCCGTGCAGTCCGCGGCGGTATGGGTTATGCCAAGACCGGCGGCAACTACGCTGCTTCTCTCCGTGCAGGCGAACGTGCTATCGAAAAGGGTTATTCTCAGGTTCTGTGGCTTGACGGTGTTGAACGCAAGTATATCGAAGAAGTCGGTGCTATGAACGTATTCTTCAAGATCAACGGCGTTATCGTTACTCCCGTGCTTCAGGGCAGCATCCTCGACGGTATCACCCGTAAGTCCTGCATCCAGCTGCTTCGTCACTGGGGTTATACCGTTGAAGAACGTCTCCTCTCTGTCGATGAACTGATGGGCGCTGCTGCCAGCGGTGCTCTGGAAGAAGCTTTCGGCTCCGGTACCGCTGCCGTTATCTCTCCCATCGGTGTTCTTGCTTACGAAGATCAAGTCTGCCAGATCAACAATGGTGACATCGGCGAAGTCAGCCAGAAGCTGTACGACGGTCTTACTGCTATCCAGTGGGGCAAGACTGAAGATCCCTTTGGCTGGAGTGTAAAAGTCTGCGACTAATTGAGTTAAAAACAGCGTTGACGATTTGTCAACGCTGTTTTTTATGGCAGTTTTTTGCCGCAATTCTTGCAGAATTCAAAATCACTTTCGGCAGGAGTACCGCAGTAAGGGCAGAAGGAACTGGAGTTGCCGTCTGCTTCATGAATTGTTTTGTTGTCTGTTTTACTAAAGCGAGCACTAAACGGGTCGGGTTCAGACTCGCTGTCTACAATATCGAAGGAAGAATATCTGTTTTCAGAGGTGGCGTTTTTGAAATTGAATACCGCAGAAACCAAAGCGGAGATAATAAATACAATACCAAATAGAGCAAATATTCCTCCACCCATACTGGTGGCGGCAAAGGTCCATATTAATCCAAACACAGCAGCAATTATACTCATAACTCCGCCCACCATTGAAGGACCTCTGCCGGGCTTGATACTCTTCATAATGATCGCCTCCGAATCTTTTGTATTGAGTATAGCACCGTGTTTCCCAAAAATCAAATTCAGTATGTTTACTCTATATATGGATAGGCTGTGTTTTGTTGAGTTTTATTGACATTACGCCATCTTTATGATAGGCTAATTTTATATTTATAATGCGAAATATTTTAAATTAGCCTGTACATAACAGGAGAAAATGAAAGGAGATTTTCCATGAGCCATCGTTATGAAAAATTGCTGACCCCTCTGGTACTGCCTAACGGTGAAGTCCTTCGCAACCGCATGGTGCAGCCCAAGTGCGCCCCTGACCAGAACCAGGGTCCCGAGACCTGGCCCACCGATCAGTTTATACATTTCCACAGAGATTCCGCCCGCAGAGGCAACTCTCTGGTAGTTGTGTGCGATGCGGATCGTCCCTTTGTCCGCACTCTTCCCGAGACTCACGACTTTGCTCATTCCTTCCACTTTGACCTGAGCAACCCTGCCACCAACAACTATCTCTGCCAGTTGTCTGACGATGTTCATTTCTACGGCTCCAAGGTAGTTGTCCAGATGTCCACTTCTTTCCCCAATGGTGTTACCCTTGGTGGCAAGAATCCTGCATTTTCCGATATGGGCAACGGCCGTATGCCTATGCCTCCCGCAACTCCTGCCACTAAAGAGCAGATGAAGGAAGCTATTGACGCCTTTGTAAAGCAGTGCCTGCGCTATAAAGACTGGGGCTTCGATGGCGTTTCCACCGGTGTTGTCGGCCTCGAACACGAAACGGATATTCGTACTGATGAATATGGCGGAAGCACCGAAAACCGCTGCCGTTTCACTCTTGAACTGTGCGAAGCTGTCAAGAAAGCCTGCGGCAAGGAATTCATCATCCACATCATGATGATGGGCGAAGCTCCCAAGGGTGGCGGCATGACCATCATGAAGGAAGGCTATTACCTGGAAGATACCATCACCTTTGCCAAGCTGGCAGAAGGCGTTGTTGACCTTATTTCTGTTCGCGAAAACGGCGCTCCCAAGTCTCACCCCACCGGATACACCTTCTCCGAACGTGAACATGACTGCATCGGATACTGCAAGGCTATGAAAGAAGCCGGCGTCAAGATTCCTCTGGCAGTTTGCGGCGGTTTCCAGGATCCCGGTGAAATGGAAGATATCCTCGAATCCGGTGTTTGTGACCTTATCAGCATTGGTCGCGGCCAGTTTACCGATGCCGATTACTACACCAAGGTTCTCGAAGAACGTGGTGAAGATATCCGTCCCTGCCTGCGCTGCAACCGCTGCCACGGCATAAGAAAGGGACCCTGGCACTCTGTTTGCGCCGTCAACCCCGAGTTCAACATGGAAACCAAGATTCAGCGCATGATCAAGCCTGCCGAAAAGGTCAAGAAAGTCGCCATCATCGGTGGTGGACCTGCAGGTATGCAGGCTGCAATTACTGCTGCCGACCGTGGTCATAAAGTTGTTCTGTTCGAAAAGACCGATTACCTCGGCGGCCAGCTCTATCACGCTGATCACTTTACCTTTAAATGGCCTTTCAAAAACTATCGTCTCTGGCTCATCCGCGAAATGGAGAAAAAGGGTGTTGAAGTACGTCTGAACTGCGCTCCCACTGCCGAAGCCATGACAGCTGAAGGCTACGATGCAGTTCTTGCTGCTACCGGCTCCAAGGCCAAGGTACCCAACATCGAGGGTATGCACAATGCCGACGGCACTCCCGCTATCCGCACCTGCCATGACGTTATCGGCAAGGAATCCGAGCTTGGTAAGCATGTTATCATGGTTGGCTGCTCCGAGACCGGTGTTGAAACTGCCTGCTACCTGGCTCAGAACGGCCATGATGTTACCTGCCTGACCCGTCAGGATCGTTTGGCTAAGGATGCATCTCCCTTGCACAGCATCACCATTGCATACATCGGTGTTGACGAGGAAGGTTACGGCGGTATGGAACCCTTCTGGAACAAGTTTGAGAATCTTAAGGGCATCACCAAAGCCACCACCACCAAGGTTACTGCCAAGTCTGTCACCTATGTTGATGAAAACGGTACCGAGCACACCATCGAAGGCGACGATGTTGTGGTTTGCGGCGGTGTTGAACCTTGTGTCGATGCTGCTCTCCAGTATGCCACTGTTGCTCCCGAGTTCTATCTCATCGGCGACGTTGCCGGTGCAGGAAACATCCGCAGCAGCATTCACCGTGCATTCGGTGCTGCTAGCCAGCTCTAATTTCAGACAAATAATATGGGCTGCACCATTTGGTGCAGCCCATTTTGGTTTTATTTACTTATTTGACATCTTCAATAACACATTCTGCAGCCACATAACCGGTTGTCATTGCGCTGCCGCAGCTGTTGCCTGCGGTGGGGGTGTGATATTGAACACCGAATCTCTGACCGCAGCAGTTGCCGATGGCATACAATCCGCCGATAGGATTCTTGTCCTTGTTGAGTACGCGATAGCTGCCATCCGTGCAGACACCTGCATGCTGACAGAGTCCGCCGCCGGGAACTGCATTGGAAAGTTTGCTTGCAGCACCGAAGAAAGGAGCCTTTTTGATGGGGAACATATAGTTTTTGTCGCAGCCCCAGTCGCTATCGTATCCGGCTTCGCACATTTCGTTCCAGTGATCTACTTCAGCAACAAAAGCTTTAAGAGCATCGCCCTCGTAGCCGAGATATCCGCCCAGTTCTTCAATGGTGTTGGCAGCGTAAATGTGATCGTAGCTCTCGCCGTAACGCGCAAAGTTGTGGACATCAAAACCATCGGGGCCGACCTTATAGTTGGCCATATCCTCTCTGATAACGGAAAGCATATGATCGTTGCTTCGGTCCATAACTTCGTGGCCATAGCCTTGGTATTCGCAGTTTTCGTCCCAATTGGAGTCGGCTACGATGGCAACGATACCTTCGGGTTTTAACATGTTGATAGCATCGTTGGCACCGAATTTCATAATGGTTTCGTTCATGAAACGCTTGCCTTCGGGACCAAATGTTGTCCAGCAGCCGCCAAAGGGGAAATCAGGCTTTGAATTGATCGCAGCAGACTGACCGGCTCTGGGGCCTGCCTCGATAGTGGCACCAGCCCAAAGACACATTCTGATACCGGAACCGTCACGACCGCCGCTGTGGGTGTTCTGAGCCACGGTACGGTCACGGCCGGAGGACCATGCAAGGTTTCTGAGAGTGTCACAAAGGTCAAGACGCATATCGGGGTTTCCGCCAAAGTCACCTGCAGCGGCAATGACGGCCTCGCAGTTGATTTTGAAATAGTTGCCGTCGATATCTTCAGCTATACAGCCGATAACGGAGCCGTCCTCAGCCTGCAGCAGACGGATAGCCTGGGCGCCGTAGATGTATTTTGCACCCATTTTCTGAGCCTCGGTGTGCATGGAACGCATAACGAATGGCCACATATTATTGTTGGTCTTTTCGTCGCGCCACTGAAGCATACCGATAAAGCTCTTCTGACCGCAGGTCTCGCCGCTGAAATACTTGTTTCCCTTATACTGAGTAGCATGAGCATATGCATCTATGTACTCCTTGGGCAGATAGCTCAGAACCCAGTCCATCATTTCGCCTGAACGGGTAACATAGTCACGAACCAGCTTGGGATGAGCGTGACCAAGAGCCTTGCGCATATATTCGTTGTAAACTTCCATCAGGTCGTATTCTGGTACACCAAGTTCACGGAAGAATTTTGAGTTGTAAGTTGCCATATCGCAGGCAAAAGCGTCGTATTCTTCCCAGGTCTGAACTTCCAGTGCCAGAACATCAATTCCTGCCTCTGCAAGGCGGAGTATAGCGGTGCTGCCTGCAGGACCGGATCCGATAACAAGGACCTTGCATTCTTTTTCATAAGCAATATCAGTGATTACAGGAGCATCACCGAGCCACAGAGGCTTGTCCTGCATAACTTCCTTGCCTGTAAGACCAAGACCCTCAACTCTGCCTACCATCATGGATACAAGTGCATCGCCCTCATTGGCTCTGTCAATATAGTCCTGAGGAGTTTCGGGAGCTTTGGCGTTAGGGTCCTGGCGTCGGTTGCCCTGGGCGTAAGTTTTTTTCAGGTATTCTTCCTGAGTAATAATTCTCTGGCTCATTTTTTTCTCCTTTTCATATTTTCTTATTGTAATAATTGTACCATTGTGATAGGAAAGTGTAAATAAAAAATTCTCAATTCTAAATTTTTTACAGTCTGCTCAGTCCGTTTGCTTTGCAAAGTAATGTTCGGCAGCATATAAATACTGTTTTTCGAAGCTTTCGATTGCTTTTTTGCTTATTTTTCTAAAAGGCAGAAGCATATCAAAGGCATGAAACCCGGTGGGATAAACGTCCACATGCGCAGGAACACCTGCTTGTTTCAGATTCTCCACAAAGGTGAGAGTTTCACAGTAAAAAGCTTCCTTGTCTCCGACAAAAGTATATGCAGGAGGAAGTCCGGAATAATCATTCCGCCGTGAAGGTGCTGCATAAGCAGGCGGATCCCCGGAGATACCGGATAAATACAGCTTCCATGCGGCGTGATTGCGCTTTGTATTCCAGGAGATTCCGTGGTTATCTTTTGATGATTCGGTGTCCCTGTCATCTATCATGGGATACAATGGCATCTGAAAAGCGATATTTACCTCGCCTTTGTCTTTTGCGTACATACATAGTGCTGCAGTCAATCCGCCGCCTGCACTTTCTCCGCCTACCATAATCTGATCGGGATTGAAGTTCAGTTTTTCTGCGCTGTTTTTAAGCCATTTCAATGCAGCATAACAATCATCCAAAGCGGCAGGGTAGGGAGCTTTGCCTGAAAGACGGTATTCGGGTGTGACAACCACGGCTCCGTACTTTTTTACCAGGGCCATGGCACGGGACATATAGATCATACCTGCCATACCTGTGGCATATCCGCCGCCGTGTATCCAGAGTATACCGGGTGTATGTTCTTTTGGCTTTGCGTTCAAGGTAGGACGCAGTACAAGCAGTTTCATCTCACCGCTAGAAGAGGGAATTCTGATTTTTTCAACTGTGTATTGTCTCATAAGTCACACCTGTTTCAAAATTATGAAACAATCATATCATTGAAAGACTTATTAAATCAACTTCAAAGTGCAAAACAAGGTGCTGAAGGCTCAAATGCCTTCAGCACCATTTGCTAAACCTTAATCATCAAAAGCGGGATTGTACATATAAACGTTACGTTTATCCATCTTCTCCCGGGCAAGCTGAATGGCTTCGCCAAATCTCTGGAAGTGGACAACTTCACGTTCGCGCAGAAACTTGATAACTTTGTTTACATCAGGGTCATCCGACAGACGTAGAATGTTGTCATAAGTCACTCTGGCTTTCTGCTCTGCGGCAAGATCCTCTGTCAAATCGGCAATAACATCGCCTTTGACCTGCATGGTTGCAGCAGACCAGGGAGTGCCGCTGGCAAACTGGGGATATACTCCGGTGGTATGGTCAACAAAATACTGAGCAAAAGGAGTATCTTTGATCTCATTTTCGCTGAGGTTTCGTGTCAGCTGATGAACAAGAGTACCTACCATTTCAAGATGTGAAAGCTCTTCTGTGCCAATATCGGTCAAAAGACCTTTCAATTCGGGATAAGGCATGGAGTATCGCTGGCTCAGATATCGCAGTGATGCACCCAATTCGCCATCAGGACCGCCAAACAGTAAAAGGTAAGATATGTGAATATCAGGACAGGTAGTTTTGTGCCTCATTAAAGGTAGCTTCGTCGATTATTGGTTCATGGTGTCCTTTGACAAGATAGGTGCAATCGTCGGTGGACCATTTGAGTTTGCCGGTATAAACCGGGTTTTTCAATATATACTTGACTGCTCTTGAGGTAAAGGACTTTCCTCGTTTGGTTAAGGCTCCGAGAGAGTTTAGTTGCTCGGCGATTTCTACGGTTGTATAGCCCTCCAAAAGTCTGGAGAACATGAATACAACGTTTTCGGCCTCATTTTTCGATATGACGAGGATGTTGTTCAGAACTTCATAACCATAGGGCGGGGGAGACTGAAGACCTCCGCGGCGAGCTTTCTCGCACATTCCTTTTTTCACTTCGTCAGAAAGGTTAAGACTATAATACTCAGCCATAGCTTCGAGAATACTTTCGAGAATGACAGAGAATTTTTCGTCTTCCAGATGTTCGGTTACGCTTATCACCCGAATACCGCGTTTCTTGAGCACTGATTTATAAACAACGCTGTCTTCTCTGTTCCTTGCAAATCTGTCAAATCGATGAACAAGGATTACGTCGAAAGGTTTTGGCTGCTGAGCAGACATGGAAATCATGTTCATAAATGCGGGTCTTTTCGATGCATTTCGGGCGGAAATACCTTCGTCTATGAATATTATACGCTCGTTGTATAAATATCCACAACTTTCGGCATATTTCGTTAGTGCTCGGAGCTGTGCATCAGGGCTGAATTCGGTCTGATCTTCAGTTGAAACTCGTATGTAGAATGCAGCAGTTTTGTTTATGTTGTTCAAAAGAGCACATCCTTAAAAAATGAAATCAAATTGAAACAAAATAATTGCAAGTGGAGATTGTGTGACGATTTTACGCCGATTCAAGTGCTTTTAAACAGGGTAAAATGCTGTCGAGACGGGAAAAAGATAACAAAACGGTAACAATAATGGGTTAGAAAAAAGATGTCGTAACGACGCTCGATTTGTACAAAATGCACAATAAAATGCGGGCATTGGTTTACATAATCACTTAGACGAGTAAAAAATCAAATTTCCTAAAATTTCTAGTAATTGACAAAACCGATTGAATATATTATCATTCAGTCAATGCATATGCGTAATCGCATGCAAAAAGTTCAGCGAGGTAAGTTTTATGAAATCCAAGTTTTTGAAGGTCGCTTTACTGATGGCTGCTATTTTTGTTGTCTTTGGTGTTGTGGCGTCTGCCGAAGAGATAAACCTGGACGACATTATAATTGTAGTTGGATATGACCATAACGAAGACTATATGCAGGAGATGGTTCTTGCCCTTGAAGACGGCAGTGAACACGCTGTATATGCCGCAAGAATTTATGAAGCTCAGAGAAACCTGAAGATTCAGGAAATGGGTCTTGATGTTGAAGAAACCGATTTCTTCTCCAGCGGCAAATCTGCCGAGGAAATACTCGAAGATGTATATGATTATCTTGGAGTTTCTGATCCCGGCTATGTATTGACTGATGAGGAACGTGCTGTTGTTGAGGCTGCAGTTATGGCAGAAGCCGGCGGCGAATCCTTTGAAGGACAGATGATGATAGCCCAGTGTATTCTCGACGGATCACTCAGAAAAGGTGTAGACGTTATTACTTTTATCGAACAGAGTCAGATAGTTACCAGTTCCAGAGAACCTTATGAATCCAAGTCGGAGGCCAAGCGGTCTTAGGAAGACAAACCAAATGATCAACTCCTTGGCTCACAGAACGACATGGCT
>JAZULX010000284.1:0-2608 GCA_045603325.1 Oscillospiraceae bacterium
TGTATTTTACCGATTACAGCAATATTCTGTCTCTTTTTGCTGCAGCATTTATGTGCATATATCTTTTCATACAGCTCAAAAACGGCACGCCCATTCCCATGTGGCTGAAGAAACTGAAATATATGGCTGCATGCAGCCTTACTATTACGCTTCTGGTGGTGGTGTTTATATTGTCGCCCATGATAGGCAGGGGTGGACTGCGTTGGTCCATGCTGTATGGAGATATGCTGTATCACCATTTCCTGTGTCCCGTTCTGGCGATAATTCTTTTCCTGTTTTTCGAGCACGACCCACCCATGGAAAAAGTGCCTGTATATTGCGGACTTATCCCGGTAACGGTTTATGCTTCAATTTTTATCGTACTCAATCTGCTGCGGATAGTGGAAGGCCCTTATCCGTTTTTCAAGTATTATCAGCAGCCGATTTATATGTCTGTATTCTACACCATAGTCATTCCAGGCGGAGCATATCTTATTGCGCTTGGGCTGCGGAAACTGAATACAGTGTTGGAATAATTAAACGAACCGCCATCGTGCCTGCGATGGCGGTTCGTCTGTTACTGTTCAAAATCACTTTCTGCAAGCTTGGCACAAAACTCTTCAAAAGAAGTTTGTGCGCTCAGGGACGAAAAGGAAAACTGCTGGTATTTGGAGCGATCACCGGTCCAGTAAAGATACAAGGCCGGACCGGAGCCTCCGGTTTCGGTGTTTTCGGATCTTTTTTGCACTTTCCCGCCCTCTAAGCAGCCCAGAAACGCTGCCCACTCTGCTTCCGACAATTCCAACGTACCGGAAACCGTGATATCGGACTCTGTCAGCGGGAACTTGTTACCTTCTCTTTTTTCGTGACAGAACCAATATCTGCCGCTTTCTTCATAAAAACGATATCTTTGATAGTCCGGGGGATAGGTGGAGGAGGCAAGGGTATAGACAAATTCCGTAACTTCTTCTGCGGTAATATCTGCTCCAACAGTCAGGTCTTTGTTTGCGAAGAGAACAATAAGCAAAACAACTGCTGCAATGATAATTACAATGAAAAAACCCTTGGACATGGTATTGTTTTCCTTTCTTTTGTGATTGGCGAATGAAAGCATCAATACTTGCTTATAGGCAGCGAAGCGTCATCTTCGGCCTTTTCAACGGAGCGGATCACGATGTAGTAGCTGTAGCTTTCGTTGACCTCCACCAGAACCCGGTCGCCCACCTTGCTGCCCATAACAGCTTTGCCTACGGGAGATTCCTTGCTGATAAGGCCGTTCAGAGGATTGTTGCGCAGGGTGGTGACGATCTGGATATCCTGTTCCTCGTCATCCTCCTCCACATATATCTTAACTTTGTCAAACAGACCCACAACGCCGGCTTCGGCGGTTTCGGGAACAATGACTTTTGCAGTTTTGACCATGCGCTGGAGATAGCGTATGCGGCTGTCGTTGCGGTTTTTCTCCTGCTTGGCGGCTTTGTACTCAAAGTTTTCGCTCAGGTCGCCGAAGCTTCGGGCAATCTGCACCTGCTCAATGAGTTTTGGACGCAGTTCCTTGATGCGGTATTCGATTTCTTCCTGCATTTTTTGAATATCTATTTGGGTAAGCTCGTCGTACATTGTATCACCTTTTTTCAGTGGACTAAGCCAATTATACCGTCAACCCCCGGCAAAAGCAAATAAAGTGCGGCGAAAATTGCTGTGTGCCGGTCAGTTGCCTGTCAGCAGCGCCAATAAGTTTTTGCAGCCTTCGTTCACGTCGCGCCATGTGGCATCGAAATCGCCGGTATACCAGGGATCTGCCACGTCACCGGGACGGTCTGTATAGTCCAGCAGCAGGCGTATCTTGCCATCAGGGTCGCCGCCGAAAATGCGGTTCATATTGCGGATGTTGGCGCTGTCCATACCTATCAGCAGGTCGTAGTGGGTGTAGTCGTTCTTTTTTATCTGGCGTGCGGTTTTACCGTCGCAGCTTATGCCGTGCTGAGCCAGTTTCCGGCGTGCAGGCGGATAAACGGGGTTGCCTATCTCTTCCGTACTGGTGGCTGCAGAGGCAATTTCAAAATCGGCGGAAAGCCCCTTTTTGGCAACCATATCCTTAAAAACAAATTCAGCCATCGGACTTCTGCAAATATTGCCGTGGCAAATGAAAAGTACTTTTATCATATATCTAAAACTCCTTGGTATTGCTTGAAAACCCAGATATATCAAGGTTTTTGGGCGTTTGGCATTTTCTTGTCGCCTTGGTATATCGTAGCATAAGTTGGCATATCTTTGCACCCAAAAGTAGTAAAAAAAGTAGTAAATTGACCTGATATTTTGATTTTACTACTCGGGCAATTTCCTGATATTTGCCGGTTTGCCATGGCATAATTTATCCTGAAGTGCTTGAATTACAACGGTTTTTGAACAAAAAATCAAATTTTACTGCCGATGTAAAAAAATTCCAGATTTATGCCTGACTAACCATTTGCATTTCGGAAAGTAGTAAATTTTCCGACTGCTGAATACTCATTACGCGTTTCAGCTCTGTTTCGGCATCCTCAAAGTTCAGGTGGGTGTAGGTGTTCAAGGTAACTCCGATGTCCGAATGCCCCATGAGGTATTGCAGCGTTTTGGGGTTCATGCC
>JAZULX010000285.1:0-1649 GCA_045603325.1 Oscillospiraceae bacterium
GGGCCGCCGCCGATAACGGCGACTTTCTTGAATTCCTTGACGGGAATGGACTGGCGGATCATTTCCAGATATTCGTGGCCGATAACGGGGTTGACGGCGCAGACGATGTTGCGGGTCTTGAACATCTGGCCCTGGCAGCCGTAGCAGCGCAGGCAGTGGCGGATATCTTCGTCGTTGCCCTTTCTGGCCTTGTTGGGCAGATCGGGATCGGCTACCAGCGCACGACCCAGAGCCACCAGGTCGGCCTGACCGGACTGGAGGATTTCTTCCATCTGGTCGGCATCGGAAATGCCGCCGACGCAGGAAACGGGCTTGGAGACAGCCGCCTTGACAGCAGCGGCATACTTGACGTTGCAGCCGTGCTCAAGGAACATGCTGGGATGCATTACGATAAAGGTAAACAGATCCTCATTGACGCCAACGGAAACGTTGAAGGAATCAACGTAAGGCTCAAGGATCTTGGCAATTTCAACACCGGTGTCGATGTGGTAACCGTTTTCGTTCAGCTCATCGCCGCTGATACGGACATCCAGCATCAGGCGGGGAGCAGCCTTTTTGATGGCCTGGCAGATTTCGATAACGTAACGGCAGCGGTTTTCAAGGCTTCCGCCGTATTCGTCGTCACGGAAGTTGGACAGAGGGCTCATGAACTGGTTCAGCAGCCAGCCGTGACCTGCGTGGAGGCAGATAACGTCGAAACCTGCGGCAGCCACGTTGGCAGCGGACTTGGCATAGCCTTCCTTGACCTCTTCCATAAGCTCACGGCTCATGCCCCAGCAGGTCTGGACACCTTTGTCGTTGAACAGGTCGGAGGGGCCGATGGGATGGCCGTCTTTTACAAAGGGAGGTGCGCACTGCTTGCCGCCGTGACCGAACTCGATACCGGCATAAGCGTCGTAAGCGTGGATAGCGTCGGCGCAGTCCTTCAGAGAGGGCAGGCAAGCCACGGAATCCAGAGCCACCTGCTGAGGATGGGACAGGCCGGTGGCGCTGTGGCAAACACATTCGCCAACATAAACCAGGGAGCATCCGCCTCTGGCACGCATGGCGTAATAGGCAATGTTCTCGGGGCTGAGTGTTCCGTTGGGGCCGATCTCAGCAAGGGAAGTGGGGGCGCTGATGATGCGGTTTTTCAGTGTCAGCCGGCCATACTTGTAGGGGCTGAACAGCTTGGGATATTTAAGCATATGTAATATCTCCTTTGGGCGATAAGATATATTTTCTTAACATTATAATATAATATCCGCCCGGTTATTGCAAATGTTTATTTTGCATACGATATATCCAAAGGTTATACCTGCGGTATAACCTTTGGATAGGGGTTAGGGGTTAGGATTTAGGATTTAGGGATTTGCCTGTGGTGAAATTTTAATATGGTCGGCAAATCGTCATTTGCCGACACCTTTCCCTAATCCCTAATCCCTAAATCCTAACCCCTAAATATGTTCTTTTTCCAAATAAATCCGTATACCACTTGACATTCGTATACATATGTAGTATATTATTAGCGAGCTAATTGTTAGGACAATAACAATTAGCTTGCTAACTTTCATGAGCAAAAATAAATAACAAAAAAGGAGGATGGACCTTGTTTTTACCCTTTCATTTGGGTCCCGAACACATCCATGACGGTCCTCACGGCAAAGCAC
>JAZULX010000286.1:0-12524 GCA_045603325.1 Oscillospiraceae bacterium
AAGACTATTTTGACACGCTGAAAAAATCAGCTGCGTTAGCAGCGGATTTTTTACTTGGACTTTCTGCTTTCAGCCACGGCCAGCTGGGCGCCGCGGGTATTGGACTCATTTTCCGCATGACCCTTGACCCAGTTGAAGGTCACGCTGTGACGGTCGCACAAATTCAGCAGCTTTTCCCACAGGTCGGGATTCAGCGCCGGATCCTTTTTGTTGCGCATCCATCCGTTGGTTTTCCACTTCTTTGCCCAGCCCAAAGTCATGGCGTTGACGATATACTGGGAATCGGTATACAGCGCCACTTCACAGGGTTCGTTCAGAGCCTCCAGCGCCGTAATTACACCGGTCAGCTCCATGCGGTTGTTGGTGGTATTGGCTTCACCGCCGGACAGTTCTTTTTTATGCTTGCCATACTGGAGTATTGCACCCCATCCGCCGGGGCCGGGGTTGCCGGAGCAGGCTCCGTCGGTGTAAATAGTCACGTTTTTCATGGTTTACTCTATCCTTTTGGTGTCCTCACGGTTGGTTACAGGGCCATAATAGGCGTCCGCATCAATAACATAGAAGTAGTTTCCGAAATTGGTAAACACGTTTTTTTCGGTGTAAACCTGATATAGCAGGCAGTTTTTATAGCCCAGGCAATCCCCGGTGCAGACAAACCGGGCTTCAACCTCTGTTTCGTCCAGCAGAATATTTTGCTCTCGGATGGCCAAAGTCACAATCCTGTCGCCCACTTCAGCGATTTTCTCGTCGGGCACGGTTGTGTCGTACATATAATTGTGGTTTTCCTCCCACTGTGCCCACAAAGGCTCGGCAAAAACTGCCACCGCGTAAGACGGTATGATGGGCCCTTCGGTGTGCTGCCGAAGCTGACCGTCACGCATGATGAACAGATCCTCAAACTCTTCGCCGTCGATTTCATATTCAACGGTAATATAATACTCGCCGTGACCGTTGTCAACATGGCGGTACTCAATGTCTTCAATCTCACGGAATTCCATGCCCGGCTGCAGGGCAGCTTTGATGGTCTCGGGGTCGAATCCCACGTCGATCATCAGCTGGCTTTGGGTCTTTTTTTCGTAAACCCAGGACTCCACATCGCCATAGGAATCGTCATCCGGCAGCTCCCGTTCCACCAGCACGATGCACAGGTAATCCTCGGTTTCGCAGGGGTAGGCGACGACCTCACAGCGGCGGGTGCCGTTGTAATTTGAATACTGTTTGTAATATCCATCACCTATCTCACGCAGCTCACGGTTGATGGATTCAGCGGTGGGGCTGTCGTCCAGGATCTGAGGAATTTCGATGATGCTGCCGTTTTCGAGATAGTGCTGCATATACATTTCAAAGGCTGTGGTCACAGGCTGGGCCAAAGGATAGCCGCAAAGGCCGTCATCTGCGGGAATTTCTTCCTCAACAGGAGCTTTTGACGGGGAAGATGCCCCTTCGCCGCCCTGTTCCGGCTCAGTCACGGAAGGCTGTTCGCTGACAGCAGGCAAGGTTTCTGCTTCCGGTGCATCCACAGCAGGTGTCTCATTGGTTTCGGATTCCGATTCGGGAGCACCGGCAGACTCCGAAACCTCCGGTGCAGGCGACGGCACAGGTGCCGTTGTTTTATTACATCCTGTTATCAACATAGATACCAATATTGCTATTATCAAAAGAACAGAAATTTTACGCATAACAAGGCTCCTTTCAGAAACAAAAACGCAGTCATTTCGAACCAGTGCGCAGCGTGCCAATTCGCATTTGCAGAAGCGGCTATCGGCCGCCCGCTTGGCTCTCCCTCTGGGAGAGCTGTCAGCGAAGCTGACTGGGTGGGCCCTCCCCGCTGCGCTGCGCTCAGCACCTCTCCCAAAGGGAGAGGCAAGGGTACGATGCGTAATCGACAAAACAGTCAAGACCGTTCCCCTACGTTTACTCAAGGGGAAGGCAAAGCGGTCACGGTCATCACGACCGTGGCCGCTTTATCTATTAGACGCTTTCTTCAGCAGATTGTTCCAAAATTTCCTCTTCTTCGTCTTTTTCAACGGTTTCAACGCCGATGACATGGCTGCCTTCAGTCAGGCGCATTACTCTGACACCCTGGGTGGCACGACCGTAAACGCTGATTTCGCTGACATCCATACGGATCATGGTGCCGTCATCGCTGAGGAGCATAACGTCCTCATCGCCGGCAACAAGTCGGACAGCGGCAACGCAGCCGGTCTTATCGGTAACATTATAGCCACGCAGACCCTTGCCGCCACGATGATGAAGCTCGCCATCTTCGGAAGGCAGGAATTCTTCGGCAGCGGTACGTTTGCCGTAACCGTTTTCGGTGACAGACAGCAGGTAGCTGTCCTTTACAGGAATAACCGCGCCCACAACGCTGTCGCCCTCAGCAAGACGGATACCACGGACACCTGCGGCGTCACGGCCCATGCAGCGGACATCGTTTTCGTCGAAGCACATGGCCTGACCGTTGGCGGAAGCGATAAGCACAGCACTGTCGCCCTCGGTTTTCAGCACGGCAATAAGCTCGTCACCCTCGTCCAGAGTAAGGGCACGGATACCGGCTTTTCTGGCGGTGTGGATGCTTTCGAGACGGAGACGCTTGACGGTGCCCATCTTTGTAACGAACATCAGGCAGCTTTCGTCGAACTCACGCACCGGCAGCATGGCGGTAACTTTTTCGCCCTGTTCCAGAGGCAGCACGTTGATGATGGCTGTACCCTTGGCGGTACGTCCGGCTTCGGGAATCTGATAACCCTTTTTGCGGTGGACTTTGCCGGTGTTGGTAAAGAACAGCAGATAATCGTGAGTGGAGGCCACGAACAGGGTTTTGACATAGTCCTCTTCACGGGTCTGCATGGCGGTGATGCCTTTGCCGCCGCGTTTCTGAGCCTTGTAGGTGCTGGCGGGCATACGCTTGATATAGCCGGCTTCGGTGAGGGTGTAGCAGCAGTCCTCTTCTTCGATGAGGTCTTCCACGTCGATCTCGTCTTCCAGCTCAGCCAGTTCGGTGCGGCGGTCATCGCCATATTTGTCGCGGATTTCTTCCAGTTCGGAAATAAGCACGCTGTCCAGCAGGTCGGGATCGCTGAGCAGCCGGTTGTAATACTTGATTTTTTCCAGCAGTTCCTGATACTCAGCCTCGATTTTTTCCCGTTCAAGACCCTGAAGTCTGCGCAGCTGCATTTCGAGGATAGCCTGAGCCTGAATTTCAGACAGGCCGAACCGTTCCATCAAACGTTCTCTTGCGTCGTTGTAGCTGGAGCGGATAGTTTTGATTATCTCGTCGATGTTGTCCACTGCGATGCGGTAGCCTTCCAGCAGATGAGCCCTCTCCTGAGCCTTACGCAGGTCGAATCTGGTGCGGCGGGTGATGATGTCCCTCTGGAACGCCACATATTCGTCAAGAATTTCTTTCAGAGTCAGCAGTTTGGGCTGAGTCTGGTTGTTGACCAGAGCTATAAGTACGGCTGCAAAGGTGGTCTGAAGCTGAGTTGTGGCAAACAGGCGGTTAAGCACCACCTGAGGATTGGCATCGCGCTTCAGCTCGATGACTATGCGCATGCCTTCACGGTCGGATTCGTCTCGCAGGCCGGAGATACCTTCGATCTTCTTTTCCTTGACCTGTTCTGCAATATTTTCAACCAGTCGGGATTTGTTGACGTTGTAGGGTATTTCGGTGACGATTATAGCAGTTCTGCCCTGGCCGAATTCCTCGAATTCTGTCCTTGCACGGCAGACGATGCGGCCTTTGCGGGTGCCGTAGGCGGATCGGATGCCGCTTCTGCCCATGATGATGCCGCCGGTGGGGAAGTCGGGACCCTTGATGTGTTCCATCAGGTCATCCAGAGTTGCATCGGGGTTTTTGATAACGCAGATGGTGGCGTCGATAGTCTCCCGCAGGTTGTGAGGCGGCACGTTGGTGGTCATACCAACGGCGATACCCATGGAACCGTTTACCAGAAGGTTGGGGAACCGGGAGGTAATAACGATAGGCTCTTTACGGGTCTCGTCGAAGTTGACGGTATAGTCGATGGTTTCCTTGTCGATATCCCGAAGCATTTCGTTGGCCAGCTTGTCCAGTCGGGCTTCGGTGTATCGGTAAGCAGCGGCAGGGTCGCCGTCGATGGAGCCGAAGTTGCCCTTGCCGTCCACCAGGGGATAGCGCATGGAGAAGTCCTGAGCAAGACGGACCATAGCATCGTAAACGGAAGTGTCACCGTGAGGGTGATAGTTACGAAGCACGGTACCGACAGTGGCAACGGACTTGGAAAACTTCTTGTCGGAGGTCAGGCCCTCCTCGTACATGGTGTAAAGAATACGGCGATGAACCGGCTTCAGACCGTCACGAACGTCAGGCAGCGCACGGGCTACGATAACGCTCATGGCGTAGTCGATGAAGGCGGTTTTCATCTCGTTTTCAAGGTCTATATTTACTATGGTCTGATCAGGAAACGAAATATCCTGAGTGTCTCTTTTTTTAGCCATAATTTCCTCCGTAAACAATTAACAGTTAACAATTGACAGTTAACAATTAATGTGTTGTCAAATAAATATTTGACAACATGATCAAATAGGTCATCATGAATACAAAACTTACATTCTCGCAAAGACTACCTTTGTCATCCTGAGGGAGAGAATCGACCGAAAGATCTTTGGTTTAAAACCTTCATAAAAGATTATTCGCTTCGCTCAGAATGACAAACTTCTCTTGTTACATCAACTGTTAACTGTTACCTGTTAACTGTTAACTGAACTAAATATCAAGATTCTGAACGTACTTGGCGTTTTTCTCGATATATTCCTTTCTGGGCTCGACTTTTTCGCCCATGAGGATGGTGAAAATTTCGTCTGCCTTGGCAGCGTCGGCCAGAGTGATGCGTTTAAGTATTCTGGTTTCTGGGTTCATGGTGGTGTCCCACAGTTCCTGGAAGTCCATCTCACCAAGACCCTTGTTGCGGCTGATATCGATTTTGCCCTTGCCGTCGGGACCGCGCATTTCTGCGGAAATTCTGTCGCGTTCTTCGTCGGAATAGGCGTATCTTACGGTTTTGCCCCGCTCCAGCTTGAACAGGGGAGGCTGAGCGGCGTAGACATATCCGGCTTCGATAAGAGGACGCATGAACCGGAAGAAGAAGGTCAGCAGCAGAGTTCTGATATGGCTGCCGTCAACGTCGGCGTCCGCCATGATGATAACTTTGTGATAACGCAGCTTTGTGATGTCGAAATCGTCGCCTATACCGGCACCCAGAGCGGTGATGACGGGTGCCAGCTTATCGTTGCCGTAAACCTTGTCTGCTCTGGATTTTTCAACGTTCAGCATCTTGCCCCACAGGGGAAGTATGGCCTGGAACCTTGAGTTTCTGCCCTGCTTTGCAGAGCCGCCTGCGGAGTCACCCTCGACGATGTAAATTTCGGTCAGCGAGGGATCGGCTTCGTTGCAGTCTGCCAGTTTGCCGGGAAGGGTGGAGCCTTCCAGCACGTTTTTGCGGCGGGTAAGCTCACGGGCTTTTTTGGCAGCTTCTCTTGCCCGGGAAGCCAGGATGGCTTTTTCGATTATGATCTTGCCCACGGCCGGGTTTTCTTCCAGGAAAGTTCCAAGTCCGTCGGTAACAAGCTCACGCACAAGGGTACGCATTTCTGCGTTGCCCAGCTTGGTTTTGGTCTGGCCTTCAAACTGAGCTTCCTCCAGCTTGACGGAGATAACCACGGTGATGCCTTCACGGGCATCTTCGCCGGAAAGCTTTTCATCGTCCTTCAGCAGCTTTTTGCTGTGACCGTAATCGTTGAGCACCTTTGTCAGTGCTTCCTTGAAACCGGTTTCGTGCATGCCGCCGTCGGGAGTGTGGATATTGTTGGCGAAAGACAGCATCAGTTCGCTGTAACCGTCGTTGTACTGCAAAGCGATCTCTGCAGTGGAGGTCTGCTTGTCCACAGACATATAAATTATCTGGTCGTGGACGGGAGTTTTGTTGCGGTTGTGGTGAGCAACGAATTCACGGATACCGCCTTCGTAGCACATGGAAACTTCCTGTTCCATGCCTTCACGCTCGTCTTTGAGCGTTATGCGGACACCTGCATTGAGGAACGCCTGTTCACGCAGTCTTGTTTCCAGAGTTTCGTAATTGAAAACAACCTCGTCGAACACTTCGTCATCGGGCAAAAAGCTGATGGAAGTGCCTTTTTTATCGGTGTCGCCGATGATATGGACAGACTCGGTCACCTCACCTCTGGCAAAAGCCATGCGGTGAATTTTGCTGCCGTCATGAACTTCGACGCTGAGCCAGCGGGACAGTGCGTTAACGACAGAAGCACCAACACCGTGAAGACCGCCGGAAACCTTGTAACCACCGCCGCCGAACTTACCGCCGGCATGAAGCACGGTGAAAACAACTTCCAGCGCATCTTTGCCGGAAGGGTGCATACCGGTGGGGATACCGCGGCCGTTGTCGGTTACGGTAATGGTTTCGCCTTTACCGATGGTGACATGTATATCGTCGCAGTAACCTGCCAGAGCTTCGTCTATGGCGTTGTCGACTATTTCATAAACCAGATGGTGCAGACCGGCGGAAGAGGTGGAGCCGATATACATACCCGGACGTTTCCGGACGGCTTCCAGACCCTCAAGCACCTGTATCTGCCCTGCGCCATATTCGTGTGTAACCTTGTCAGACATTTTTATAACTCCTTTTGTAAGGTTGAAGGCTTATTTTCTACTGTCATTTCGAAAGTCTGGTCAGCAAAGCTGACCAACTGAGAAATCCCCTTCTTAAGATGGGGATCCCTCCGTTGACTTTGTCAACGTTCGGGATGACATGGTGACTTGTTATTTCGATCTTCTTACCAGCGTTTGGGTACTCAGCTGGCTCAGATGCACCGTTGTTTCGCCGTTTTCGCAGGTGATAACAAAGGATTTGGGCAGGTCGGAAACTTCGCTCCGCACCCTGCCTTCGTTCTGCGCCTTGGCAAGAAACTCTCTTGTACGTTTTGATTGCGATGTATTGTCAAGGTCGAAGTAACCGATCACGCTTTCGGACCGGACGACCTCATTGTTGCCTATGTGAATGAACATGAAAAACCTCCGTTTTTCAAATTAATAATTAATAGTTAATAAATAATAAATCTCCAAACATAAGACAAATAATATTAATTATTAATTATTAATTAAATAATCTGCTTTCCTCCACTGATACGAATAACCTTACAGTCTGTAAAGCGTATCTCATCCTCGCAGCAGGTGAGTATCACCTGACCGGTAAGGATTTTTGACAGAATAAACTCCTGCCGGCTGCTGTCCAGCTCGGACAGCACATCGTCCAGCAGCAGAACAGGATATTCGCCCAGATCCTGCCGCAGCAGTTCCCGCTCTGCCAGCTTGAAAGACACCACCGCCGACCGGTTCTGACCCTGAGAGCCATAAGTTTTGATGGGCAGCTCGTTCAGCAGCAGTTCAAAATCGTCCTTATGAGGGCCGGACAGGCAGCTTCGGGATTCCAGTTCGGCTATATAATGGCTCTTTTGATGCTCACGCATTTTTACATAGACCTCTTCTCGGTCGGCGTTCACATCTTCAAGATTGGACAGGCTTTGGTATTTTATATCAAGATTTTCCCGCCTGCCGGACATTTCGCTGTGAATATCCGAAACCACAGGCTGCAAGGTTTTAAGATACTTTGCCCGGGAAACAATTATCAGCGACCCCTCTTTTGCCATGGCAATGTTGTAATCTTCCAGATTTTCCAAAAGATCGGGCTTTTCGTCGCGATCCTTGAGAATCCTGTTTTTTCTTTTCAACAATTGCTCATACTTATCCACAGCCGCAGCATAAGCCGGGCTGAGCTGGCTGATGGCATCGTCAAGGAATTTCCGCCGGTCGGCACCGGGTCCTCTGAAAAGAGTGATATCATCCGGCGTAAAAAGAACGGTACCCAGAGTGCCGGACAGCTGACTTCTGTTTTTCAGCTTCACTCCGTTGACAAGCATCTGCTTTTTTCCGATTTTACCGTCGAACAGCCGGGCTTCCATGGTCATATCCCTGCCCCGGGACACAACAGATGCGGTTATATAAGCCGCAACAGCACCGTTTTTGATCAACGGAGCGTCACGATAAGTCCGAAAAGACCTGCCCTGAGAAAGATAAGACACCGCTTCCAGCAGATTTGTCTTGCCCTGAGCATTTTCGCCGGCAATGACGTTCAGCTCCGGTGCAAAATCTATCTGAACATTGTCGTAATTCCGGAAAGATTCAAGTTTTATGTTGTTTATTTGCATAGCATTTTTTTAATTAATAATTAATAGTTAATAATTAATGGCGAGTCGCTACCCTACAATAACGCTGTCATTCCGAGTGAGGCACCGTAAGGTGCCGACGAGGAATCCCCATCTTAGGGAGGCCAATGACGCACAACATAATAAACCGCGTTATTAATTATTAATTTACTCTGAGTGTTGTTCCGGCAAAGGAAACCACGTCACCTTTTACCAGCTTTTTGCCGCGCATCAGGCAGGTTTCGCCGTTTACCTTGACAAGGCCTTCCTGAACCACAGCTTTGGCTTCGCCGCCGGACTCAACCACATTGGCAAACTTCAAAAATGAATCCAGCTTGATGAACTCGGTTGTTATTTCAATGTCGGTAATATTTTTCGGGCGGGCTGTAACAGTTACTTTTTTCATATCGTTTACCTTAGTTGGAAAGTCTTATGGGCATGACCAGGAACAGGAAGCTGTTGTCGTCCACTTCGGCAGGCTTGATAACGATGGGGCTTCCGGAATCCTTCATTTCCAGCAGAAGTTCACCGGCAGGAGCGGTTTTGAGAGCTTCAAGCATATAGCGGCTGTTGAAACCGATGGTCATATCCTTACCGTCGCCGGAGATGAAAACCTCGTCTTTAGAGCTGCCAAGAGCAGTGGCAGCCACCATGGTGGCATTGTTGTGACCGAAGGTGCAGCGGATGGGGCTGCGATACTTTTCGGAAATTATAAGTGCAGCACGTTCCACACAGGAAGCAAAGCTGGAACGGTCGATGACGACTTTAATGGAAGCGTCCTGAGGAATTACGCGCTCATAATCCAAAAACTGGCCTTCAAGACGGCGGGTTATAAGAGAATTATCGCCCATTTCAAAGCGAATAAGACTTCTTCCGAGGGTGACTTTAACGTCGTCCTCACAGTCCACCATGATCTTTGCGGCTTCTTTCAGGGATCCGCCGGGAGCAACAAAATCAAAGCTGCCGGAAGAAAGTACTGTTTCGTTGCGGACAGCAAGACGGAAGCTGTCTACCGCGGCAACTGTGAGGCTGCTGCCGTTTACAGCAAATTTACAGCCTGTGTGGACAGGTCTTGTTTCGCTGTCGGACACGGCAAAAACAGTCTGTGAAATGACGGAAGCAAGAACATTCTGCTTCATGGTAAAGTTGTCGTTTCCGTCGATATCGGGAAGTTCAGGATAATCGTCGGCAGAAAGTCCGATAATTTTGAAATCGCTGATACCGCCGGTGATATTGACCAGCAGAGATTCGTCTGCAGTAACGGTAACGGTATCGTCCGGCAGTTTGCGGATAATTTCGCCAAAGAGCTTGGAACCGAGAACTATCTGGCCGGGCTTAGAAACCTCGGCTTCAATATGGGAAGTAATTCCCAGTTCCAGATTGTAGCCGGTGAGGGTGATGCCGTCGGAATCGGCATTTATGAATATGCCTTCAAGGGCAGGGATACCGTTTTTTACAGCCACGGCTCCGGAAACGTTTGTCACAGCACTGAGCAGAGCTTGCTTTTCGCAGGTGAATTTCATTTCGGACCTCCAAAGTTAGAATTAAAGTTGAGCTGTCATTTCTGAACTGATGACAGTAATTCAGCGTATATATAAGAAGATATATATATAAGTGTTTTAGTAGTAATAGTAGTAGGACTTGTGGATTGTGGAAAAGGGTGTCAAACCCTTGAAATTACTGGGTTTTTGTGATGTGGGTAACCTGTGGGAAAAATCCGGGTTTTCCGCAGGAAATAGGTGGAAAAGAAAAATGAGGTAAAAAACGGCAGTTATCAACCGGTGGAAAAATGTTTATCCCCAACAGGTTGTGGATAATTATTTAGGGGTTAGGATATATGATCAAGGGGAGTATCCCTAATTTCTAAATCCTAAACGCTTATCCCTATTACAGATTAGAAAACTTAGTTTTCTAATCTGTAATTTATACTTGCCGTGATATCTCTGACAGCGTCGGTCAGTTCACCGGGAGAGTTGATAGCCTCTTCAATTCGGCGGACAGCGTTGATAACAGTCGTGTGGTCTTTGCCGCCGAATTCCTTGCCGATAGCTTCGTAACTCATGTTTGTCATGGTTCGCATAAGGTACATGGCAATATGCCGGGGATTTTTCTTATCCTGAGATCTGCCGGAACCCTTGATGGCCTTTTCGTCGATATTGAAGAACTTGCAGGTTTCGGAAACGATAAGGCTTGCGGTGGGCAGCCGTTCTTCGCTGTCTTTGTAAAGGTCGCGGATAGCCAGGGAAATGGAAGAATCGTCGGGCATTTCACCTGCCAGCTTGCTTTGAGCGGCAATTTTATTGACGGCGCCTTCCAGCTGACGGATGTTGTTGGTAATGGTTTCTGCCAGATAATCTATCATGGAGTCAGACAGGCTCAGGCCGGAACCCATGGCCTTGCTTTTGATGATGGCCATTCTGGTTTCGTGGTCGGGCTTGGTGATTTCGGTAAGAAGACCCCATTCAAAACGGGTGCGGAGTCTGTCTGTCAGGGTGGGCATTTCCTTGGGCGGACGGTCAGATGTGATGACTATCTGTTTTCCGTAGCTTGTAAGGGTGTCGAAGGTATGGAAAAACTCTGTCTGAACGTTGTCCATCCTTGCGATGAACTGGATATCGTCCACCAAAAACAGGTCGCAGTTGCGGTATTTTGACCGGAACTCTGCAGTTGTCTTGTTGCGGATAGCTTCAACGTGCTCGTTGATAAAGTCGTCGCCCTTAATATAAAGGATGGTGTAATCGGGATGATTGCGGCGAACTTCGTTGCCTATGGCAAAAAGCAGATGGGTCTTGCCCAGGCCGGATTCGCCGTAAATGAACAGCGGGTTGTATTCAACGCCGGGCTGTTCGGCAACGCTCATGGCAGCTGCGTGGGCGTATTTGTTGGACCGGCCGACAATAAAGCTGTCGAAGGTGTAACCGGCATTCATGTCGATAATGTCTGCCTTGCGGTCGGCAAGATCCGGCGTGGGAACATTGTCTACCACCACAACGTTCATTTTCATGGAGAAAATTTCGTAAAGAGCGTTGCACAGGGCAGTTTTGTAGCGGGTATCAATAATAAGCCGCTTGTATTCGGTGGGGGAGTATATGGTCAGGGTGGTCTCGGTCAGGGACACGGGTTCGGCATCGTCGAACCATGCGTTGATGGTTGTGGCAGTCATGTCACGTTCAATTATTTTCATAACCATTTGCCATACCTGCTGCGCAGTATTCAATTTCAACCCCTCTTTCTTTCAATACTTGGTCACATGTTATCATACCATATTTTCATCTCTAAAGCAAGGAATTCTTTATATATATAGTAGGGAACGGCCTTGACCGTTCCGCAATCGCACACAATGTGGCGTATTCCGACGAAAGCCCCCCTTGTGTAAAGGGGGGTGATTTTTGTGTTGCAAAAATCGGGGGGATTGTCAACATTGTCGCCAGCCGATCACTTATCTATTGACCACATCTTATGATTTTGATAGAATTAAAGTTCAGAACCCTTTAATTTTAAAACGAAAGGACACATTTCCATGGAATATTCCGCCGGAAATTATGATATAGCCGTCATAGGCGCAGGTCATGCAGGCATTGAAGCTGCACTGGCATGTGCAAGACTGGGTCTGAAAACCCTTTGCTTTACCGTCAATCTGGATGCGGTGGGCAACATGCCCTGCAATCCTGCCGTGGGCGGCACCGGCAAAGGTCAGCTTGTCCGGGAACTGGGCGCTTTGGGCGGCGAAATGGCAAAAGCTGCCGACAAGGCCTGCATCCAATACAGAATGCTCAACCGGGGCAAGGGTCCCGCAGTTCATTCTTTGCGTGCCCAGACAGACAGAAGAAAGTATCAGGAGGTCATGAAGCACACTCTTGAAACTCAGGAAAATCTGTTCGTCAAGCAGGCGGAGATAACGGAAGTCAGAACAGAAAACGGTGCGGTAACCGCCGTTGTTACCTCTCTGGGAGCCGTATTTTCCGTAAAAGCTGCGATTATCTGCACCGGCACATATCTTACCGGCAAAATAATTATCGGCGACAGCGCCATTTCCGGCGGTCCCGACGGTATGCAGGCAGCCAACAGCCTGACAGAGAACCTTGCTTCCCTTGGTCTGTCCCTGCGCAGGTTCAAAACCGGAACTCCGCCCAGAGTCAACCGCCGCAGCGTGGATTTTTCAAAGATGGAGATCCAGCCCGGCGACGAAGAACCGGAACCTTTTTCTTTCGAGACCACCCACGTTCTTGAAAACAAGGCCGTGTGCTACCTGACCTATACCAACG
>JAZULX010000287.1:0-14338 GCA_045603325.1 Oscillospiraceae bacterium
CTTCACAAAAGACGGCGAACCCTATGTGGCTTACTGTCCATTCACCGTAGGTTCTGTTTCCCATTTTGATACCTCTGACCTGCCGATAAGCAAACGCGAGGTCATAGACGGCCGAGGCGTAGGAATCTCTGTTCTGCGTGATGCGGTACCTGATGACGAGATAATAATGTACGCCATCACCGCCGAGGATGGCAGCGATGAGTTCCACACCGGGTGCGGAGCTTATTTGGAAGTTCTGATAGACGACACATGGTGCATCCTGCCCGACCGTGTAAAGGGTTTTGAGGCTGTTGGAATGACAATCGGCGGTGAGGAACGGGAGGTTTATGAATCCCTGACCATAACCGACTATCTGCTGCCGTTGGAGGAAGGACACTACCGAATACTGAAAGAGGGTTATTTTGAAAACGGCCATGATGTTTACATAGCCGGTGAGTTTGACGTTGTTGACGGAAGCTTCGGCGACTATGAAGTTTCTGCACCTGATGGTCTTACCCTTGAAGTTGTAAGTGCAACTGAACCTAACCCCGATGGTAAAGTTACGAGAGGTTGGGCAAACTATTTTCAACTGGACGTTGCACTCATCAACGATTCCGATGTTACGATCATCCCGGACGTCATGACAGCGCTGACAAAAGGCCATTATGACAGCACCTCTCATGAGCATTACAGAACACTGATTCCCGGCGAAAGTTTTTCCACAAAACTGCAAATGGTCACGGCAGACCACAGCGGCAACCTGATATACACCGATGTCAGCGGGCTTTTCAACGACGACGGTTCCATGAACGACGGCACATATAAAATGAGCCGCCGGGTATTCTTCCCCGACGGCACATGGTGTATCGTTTATGGTGAGTTTGAGGTAAAAGGTGGAAAGCTGCTGTTATCCTGATTGACCGCATATAACTCCCCTCTGTCATTCTGAGCGAAACAAAGAATCTTAAAGATTCTTCAGTCGCTTTGCTCCTTCAGAATGACACGAGGGCACATAACAATATGGTCATTTCTTCTCCGCTTCAAACGTGCACTTTCTCAAATGCAGTCTTCCATGAATCAGCTGACCGTCCACATTCTGAGCAAAGTGCAAATATTTCCCCTCAACAGTCATTTCGTTACCATCTGATGGAACTATTCTGCCGTCGCCTTCGAAAATAAGGCGGCGGCTTCTTCCGTTTATATCAACGGCGAAAATCTTCTCGTTTTCCGCCACATAAACCGTATGGCCTTTCCGGACAAAATGCAGTTCCTCACCGGACTCAAACAGCACCTTTACGCTGCCGGTACGGTGGCTGACACGCTCTATGCCCTTTTCGCCGTACACAACATCATATCCGTTGCCGCCCTCAAAGGTGGAAAAGCCGTAGGACAGGCCATAGAGCACCAGCATAACAATAACGATGACCGTCGATATTTTGAATCGTCTGTTCATGGTGTTCCTCCTTTGATTATTGTCAGATTAAAACGGGCAGCTCACTAATTACGCCGTGTTCTTACGCTGTCATCCTTCAGTCGCTTCGCTCAGAATGACAATGATACAGATTGCGTAACAAGATGGGGATTTCTCACCGGTGTACCGGTTCGAAATGACATCATAATTATAATACCCTCATACCTTAGGTAAGTGTCAAGGTTTTTCAATAACTTTCATAGACTTTTAAAAAAACTATTGACAACGGCTCGCTTTTGCTTTACTATATAGGTAATCTTAATTCACCTTTATGGTAACATTTGAAAGGAGTTGAGCGTATGCCGCCTTTGGCAATAATGTGGCTGGCTGCCATCGTTGTGTTTGCCGTATTGGAAGCCGCAACTTCCGCACTGGTGTCTGTCTGGTTTATGGTTGGTTCGGTAGCTGGGCTTATTCTGGCCCTTTGCGGCGTTGAATTCTGGACTCAGTTTCTGGTTTTTCTTATCGTTTCGGCGATAGTACTGGCTGTGGTCAGGCCAATTGTCCGTAAATTCGTCACGCCGAAGAAGGTAAATACAAATTACGACCGTTATATTGGCAGCACCGCCATAGTAACGGAAACAATCGACAATATCCACTCTACCGGTGCTGTTAAAATAAGTGGTGTTGAGTGGACAGCCCGTTCTGATTCCGGCAAAGTCATTGATAAGGACTCTCTGGTAAGGATTGCGGCAATTGAGGGCGTAAAACTAATAGTAGTACCGGAAACAACAGTTAAGGAAGGAGACTAAACCATGACATTGATCACCATTTCCGTACTTTTACTTATCGCCATACTTATAATCGTAAAAAACATCTACATTGTCCAGCAGTCCAAGGCATATGTGGTTGCGCGCCTGGGCGCATTCAACTCCGTGTGGGACGTAGGTATCCATTTTAAAATACCTTTTATCGACAAGGTGGTTAAAAAGGTATCTTTGAAAGAGCAGGTGCACGACTACCCTCCCCAGCCGGTTATTACCAGTGACAATGTTACCATGCAGATCGATACGGTTGTGTATTTTTCCATCACCGACCCCAAGCTGTACGCTTACGGTGTTGAAAGCCCCATGACCGCAATGGAAACCCTTACCGCCACCACGCTGCGTAACATCATTGGCGAGCTGGAGTTGGACGAAACCCTGACTTCCCGCGACATTATCAACGCAAAGATGCGCCAGATACTGGATGAAGCCACTGATCCCTGGGGCATCAAGGTCAACCGAGTTGAGGTTAAAAACATTCTGCCTCCCACAGATATCCAGAACTCCATGGAAAAGCAGATGAAAGCTGAACGTGAACGCCGCCAGGCTATATTGCAGGCAGAAGGTACAAAGCAGTCCGCCATTCTGGTGGCAGAAGGTGAAAGAGAATCCGCCATACTTCGCGCAGATGCGGAAAAGCAGGCAAGAATACTCAAGGCCGAAGGTGAAGCCCAGCCTATTCTGCGGGTACAGCAGGCTTTGGCAGACTCCATCAAAATGCTTAACGATGCATGCCCCAACGACCAGGTCATCAAGCTCAAAGCTCTGGAAGCCTTTGAAAAAGCTGCAGATGGTCAGGCAACCAAGATCATCGTACCTTCTGAGATCCAGGGTTTGGCAGGTCTGGCAGGCTCGGTAAAAGGAATATTGGAAGAATAGACACATGTAACTAAATATGGGAGATGCTCATATGTCTTTAGAACTTCTTCGAAACCAAAAACAGCAGGAGAATCAAAATATTATCAAAGCTCAATACGCAGACGCTGCATCCGACATGACCAAATGGGGACAGACCGGAACGCCCAAGCGTTATAAACGCAAGACCGACTGGTTTGGACTCATCGCCGCCGCTGTGGTGATCTTGATAGTTATATTGATTCTGGTGCTGAAATAAAAATCGAGGAGCCTTACCGCCGAGTGCGGAAGGCTCCTCTTTATAAACTCACCATTTCAATGAAGGAAACAAAATATTACTGATAGGCTGCGGCAAGAGTGATGCTCTTATAAACTGTCAGCTTATCTACATTGATTATTCTCATGTCGGGATCGCCCTTGAGATACCAGCCCACAAACTGGCTGTCATCAAGAACATCCACATCAGGAGACACATTGATGGCTGCGCCATAGTCAAGCTTCATAACAGTTTCGCCAATCACAGCGCCGGACTCGCCCGCATCAAATGTGACCGTTATTTCGCTGATTTGCTCTTCGTTCAGAGGCTCGGCAGAGGATACTGCGCCGCCGGTCAGGAACACAACTGCAACCGTTAATATGGAAAACAGAGCTAACCACTTCTTCATTTCGGTTCCCCTCCAGTTATGTTAACAAGTTTGATTAAATTATAGGCCATGCTTCATTGATTTGTCAACATAATTCTGCAATAATTTTCATAATTATTTTACTTTTGTGGAGCATACACAGTGTCATTTTGTTGAATTTGGCTATTTTGTAACCTTTTGTCACCAGTTCAAGCTATCAAAGTGGGTAATAAACCGCAATTTTTGCCTATTTTCATCGAACAAGTGTTCTGTTTTTATGTAACCTTGGCTCTGCATTTTTCGACACTGTGTCGGTGCGTTCCTTTCCATAATAATCTTTAGCAATCATGCACTGAATTATTTGCCATACTGCGTATGGCTCTGATTTCCACGGTCAAAAATTACTATCAAACGACGGATATTCGTTTTGCGCAAAAAATCGACCGTCAAAAATTCTCTAACGAACACAAAAGACGGACCGGTTGTGACCGATCCGTCTTGATTATTCTTTATGCATTTAATTATGCCAGTTTGCCTACCAGCTCCACTGCCTTGGCAGCACAGGATGCTGCATCGGGTGTATAGGCATCAGCGCCAATCTTGTCGCAGAAGCTTTGGGTAACAGGAGCGCCGCCTATCATGATAACGACTTTATCACGGATACCCGCTTCATTGGCTTTTTCCACGACTTCGCCCATGACCGGCATGGTGGTTGAAAGCAGAGCGGAACAGCAGATGAGCTTGCAGTCATTTTCCACGGCGCATTTGATAAACTCGTCGGCAGGTACGTCGCTGCCAAGATCGATGACTTCAAAGTTTTTGCTTTCAAGCATCATGCGGACAATGTTCTTGCCGATATCGTGAAGGTCACCGGCAACAGTGCCGATGCAGGCTTTGCCAATTGCCTCTGCACCTTCTTCTGCCAGCAGAGGCTTAAGCAGTTCGGTGCCGGAGTTCATGGCTCTGGCCGAAACCAGCACCTCGGGTACGAAAACTTCGTTTCTGGTAAACTTGTCACCAATAATATTCATGCCATGGAGCAGACCATCGTTCAGTATTTCCTGAGCAGACAGCCCTGCCTCGATAGCCTGGGGAACAAGAGTCTGAATCTGTTTCTTTTTACCTTTCTGAATGGCCTCAGATATTTGAATAAGCAGTTCGTTCATGGTCTATTCTCCTCTTTATTCTTTTTCAAGGAAATAGTACCATAATCTTTCTGTTTCGTAAAGACAATTTTCCTGTTCAGCGCTATCTTCTGCCGTGGTGACCCGGGTCCCGTCTATCCTGAATCTCGTGCTGATGTCCGCCATGATTCGGGAACTCACGGCCACGTTCGCGGCCACGTTCCCCGGCGCGTTCATGCTCGTGTCCGAATTCATGACCTCGCTCCCGTCCGTACTCCTGTTCATAACCACGTCTGGGTTCCTGCCTGGATTCTCTTTCACGGTCGCTGTATCTATGTCGCCAGTCGTGAGCCAGTTTGTCGAGAAGCTCGGTGAGCTGTGTGATCTCTTCTTCTGTCAGAGCAGAGAACATATCTTTTCCGCTTCCCTTTTGAGCAGCAATTTCTTCTGCTCTCTTTTTACCCTGTTCGGTAAGAGCCACATTCACCGCACGATGATCTTCCTCGTTTTTGCTCCGTACGATCAGGCCTGCGTTTTCCAGCTTGCCAAGCAGTTCACTCAGGGAGCCGGCTTTGACAGACAGCGTATCCATCAATTCTTTCTGACCGATGGTCCCCTTTTCTGCCAGTATGGACAATACTCTGTCCTGGCCTCCGGTGGGTTCTGCTCTGTAATTCAGCGTTCTGCTGACCATTCTGAGACTGTGGATCAGTCTTTCGTTGGCATCCATATTTGAAGTGTCATGATGTTCATGGTGGTGGCCGCCTTCAGGGATAATTCCGGTTTCGGCATATTCCTTTCCTCTGGAGCAATGAGGTGCGCTGAGATCGCATCCTCTCGGGCAGCAAGGGCAAGTGTTTTTGTTTATATCCATGGTATATCCTCCTTGTTGATTTTATTAGGTACCTTTATAATACACCCTAATCCTGCTTTTGTCAAGGTGCCTAACAAAATTTTTCAAAAAAACTCGCATCTTGCGGTACAAATAATTTGGTTGTATAATTATTGTGATGAAATGAAATAAAAGGAGAATGAATATGCATTACAAAGCTTTCAAAGACAAAAAGCTGTCCTGCCTTGGCATGGGCAACATGCGACTGCCCACCATCGGTGAAGGTCGCGACGCACCCATCGATTACGAAAAGTCTGCCGAAATCATCGATTACGCCATGAAAAACGGCATCAACTATTACGACACCGCTTATGTCTATTTCAACGGCGGTTCCGAAAAGTTCCTGGGTACCGTGATGCCCAAATACCCCAGAGAAAGCTACAACCTTGCCACCAAGTTCAATCTCGGTGCAAACCCCGACTATAAGGCCGTTTTTGCTGAGCAGCTGGAACGCCTGAATACTGACCATATAGACTTCTACCTGCTTCACGCCATTATGGACAACAATGCCGACGGTTATCTCGAAAGCGGCTGTATCGACTATTTCCTGCAGATGAAGGCTGAAGGCAAGATCCGTTATCTTGGTTTCTCTTCTCACGCTTCCGTGCCCGTACTGGAAAAGGTTGCTAGCCACCATCAGTGGGATTTTGCTCAGATCCAGCTGAACTACCTCGACTGGACTTTGCAGGATGCCAAGGGTCAGTATGAAGTCCTGACTTCCCGCAATATCCCCATCGTTGTCATGGAACCTGTCCGCGGCGGACGTCTGGCTTCCCTGTCTCCCAAGGCTGATGAACTGCTGAAGGCCACTCAGCCCGACTGGTCCATCGCTTCCTGGGCTTTCCGCTGGCTCATGCGTCTGGACAATGTTCAGGTGGTGCTGTCCGGTATGTCCAACATGGAGCAGATCGTGGACAACGTAAATACTTTCACCGAATATCAGCCCCTTACCGACGAACAGGTTGCTGTTCTGGAACAGGCCTGCGACATCTTCCGCGCCGAATTCACCGTTCCCTGTACCGCATGCCGTTACTGCACAGACGGGTGTCCTGCCGGCATCGAGATTCCCAGTGTCATGAGCGGCTACAACAAGTACAAACTCGACGGCCCCATGGGTCTTGGCGCCATTATGGGCATTCAGCCCGGTCCCAAGGACTGCGTTGGCTGTCAGGCCTGCGAAGCGGTATGTCCTCAGGGCATCAAGATTGCCTCCATCATGGCTGAACTGGCAGACGTCAAAATGCCTCCCCGTCCGTAAGCAAGGAGGCGCAAATGTCCATCATTAATATCGGCCGGACTGGCCTTTCGGCAGAGCAGAACGGTTTTGGCGCTCTTCCCATCCAGCGCATTTCCAAAGACGATGCCGTTTACCTGCTGCGCAAAGCTTATGACGGCGGAATGAGATTTTTTGACACTGCCCGGGCTTATTCCGACAGCGAGGAAAAAGTTGGCGCAGCATTTGAAGGTATGCGCGACAAGGTCATAATAGCTACCAAAACCGGCGCTCAGAACGCAGATGAGTTTTGGAAAGACCTCGAAACCAGCCTTGCCAAGCTCAAAACCGACTACATAGACATTTATCAGTTCCATAACCCGTCATTTATCCCTGTCCCCGGTGACGAAAGCGGTCTGTATGATGCTATCGTTGAGGCAAAGCGTCAGGGAAAAATCCGCCATATCGGCATTACCAACCACAGTCTTGCTCTGGCAGGCGAAATAATCGCTTCGGCTCTGTACGAAACCATTCAATATCCTATCAGCTATCTCAGCACAGACGAAGAACTGGCTTTGGTGGATGCTGCCGCCGAAAAGGGCATGGCATTCATCGCCATGAAAGCACTTGCCGGCGGTCTCATAACCCATTCGGCTGCTGCATGTGCATACCTCACCAGATACAAAAACCTTATTCCCATCTGGGGTGTTCAGCGTGAAAGCGAACTGGATGAGTTCCTGTCCTATATTCCCGACTGTCCTGAGCTGACAGCGGAAATGATGGATGTAATCGAAAAGGACAGAGCCCAGCTTCAGGGGGATTTCTGCCGTGGCTGCGGATACTGTATGCCATGTCCCATGGGTATCGTTATCCCTGTGTCTGCAAGAGTATCGCTTATGCTTCGGCGTGCACCGCTGGCAATATCCATCAACGACGAAACCAAAGAGCAAATGCAGCGGGTGGAAAATTGCATCGAGTGCGGTCAGTGCGCATCGAAATGCCCGTATCATCTCAATACTCCGGAGCTGCTGAAACGGAACTACAAGGATTACATGGAAGTTCTTGCCGGCAAGCCTCTGTAAGACAAAAAACTGCATCCCAAAACTGGGATGCAGTTTTTTTGTTATTTCAACAATGCTCCGGAGTTTATCAGTGATGTGCAGTACAGGAACAGTACGTCACTGTTTTCGTTGAACTGAACAAACTGGCCCAGCATGGCGGAATTGATATAACGGAGATCTATCAGTGTAATTTTGCTGTAAGCTCCTGCAAAATATGGTGCAATGCTGCTGCCAAAAGAATCCCGGAAGATGATGAGTTCCCTGTCCGTTTGTGCCGTGGGGCACTCTATGGTCAGCACCGCCTGAGGTCCGCTAAGATACACGTTGTAGCCGTCCAGAGACTGAATCTGCTCCGGTTCGTACATGGGTTTTGTGCCCTCAAACTCCGCACCTGTTACCACTGCAGCGGCAGTATGTTCATTTTCCAGATAAACGATGGTGTCCGGTTCAACAGGCAGGGATGCCTGACCCATGTAGACGCCGTAGAACGCATAAAGTTCCATTTGATCATAGCTGCCAAAATCAGCAATTTCGCTGCCCATGGCAGCCGCAAGAGTTTCCGCCACCGGGTAAATACTTTCCTGTCTCCAATGAGCATCGGTAAAATAATAATCCTCAACAGACAGGGTGCCGAAAATGTCGATATATTCAGCGGTGACGTTGTCCGCCATCAGTTCTTTCTGGCGTTCATAGTCCATGGCAGGACGTCCGCTGGCTTCATAAACAAAATAGTTCTTGTCCGGGATAATGGAGTAATACACGTTCATGCCGGACAGGTACTGTGCCGTGACGCTTTCGATTTTGCCTGCTGCCATCAGCACCTGCTTTTCATCCAGCGGGTATTCCGCCTTATACAGGCCGTTTTCAAACAGATAGACACCGTTATTGTCGCTCTGACGCAGGATATAATGCTTGAACCAGGCGTCCATAGAACGCAATCTGTCACGAAGTGGAAACTGATCCAGCTGCCAGGTTTCCAGATCTTCCATGTACTCGCCTGACAACAGTGCATCAACGCTGAATTCCGGCTTTTGCTCAAGCTTTCTTCGCTCAGAATAGGACACTTCATTGTCCGCCATAAGCAATCCTGTCAAAGCAAAACCAAAGATCAACAGGCATACCAGTGATATTGTTACTATATTTTTCGTCTTGTTCATACTTTAAAACCTGAAATACAAAAACGGATTGAACGAACCGTCGATAATAGACGCAGTGGCCAATACCAGCAGCACAATTGTCACCACCGGCTGCAATACCGGAACAGCCTTGTCGATACGGACGCCAAGCTTCTTTACTATGGGAGTGCTGCCAATTATGGCAACAACAAAGGTTACGCCATAGCTCTTCAAATAATACAGCGTCTGGGAAGTCACAGCAGGAAGTCCTGCCAAGCCAAACATAGCCTTGAGATCCGATACCGTGCCTGTCAGCCCGTTGGCATTAAAAATTGTAAAGCCAACAATGACCAGCGCCAGCGCATAAATATGTCCGACAGCCGATGGTGCCTTGTTCAGCCATTTGCTGAGCCAAAGCTTTTCCACTATAAGAAGCGCTCCGTAGAACACTCCCCACAGCACAAAGTTCCACTGGGCACCGTGCCACAAACCCGTAAGCAGCCACACAAGTGCAAGGTTGCGGAGCCATTTCGCTGTAGAGGTTCTGTTGCCTCCAAGGGGAATGTAAACATAGTCTCTGAACCAGCTGCCGAGCGTCATATGCCAGCGGCGCCAGAACTCTGTTATAGAGCGGGAAATATACGGATAGTCAAAATTCTCTGGGAAGCTGAATCCAAACACCCGGCCAAGACCGATTGCCATGTCGCTGTATCCGGAGAAATCAAAATAAATCTGCAGGGTGAACGCCAGAGCATACAGCCAGAAAAACAGAACGCTCTGTTCGTGGCTGGCTCTGAACAGTTCGCAGAACTGTCCCATAGCATTGGCAATAAGCACCTTTTTGCCAATGCCCACCGCAAATCTGTTCAGCCCGGCAGCTACACCGTCAATGGTAGAGCGTCTCTGCTCCAGTTCTGCAACAACATCCGAATATCTTACGATAGGTCCGGCAATGAGCTGTGGGAACAGGCACACAAAAGTGGCAAGGTCTGCAAGACTCTTTTGTGCATGCACTCGTCCACGATAAACGTCGATCGTATAGCTCATGGTCTGGAATGTAAAGAAGCTGATACCTATGGGCAGCGGTACGCCGGTCAAAGGCAATGCAAGCCCAAAAATGCTGTTGACGGTGGTTATAAAGAAGTCAACGTATTTGAAAAATCCCAGCATCGCAAGGTTGATGACAACCGAAGATATGAGTGCCGCTTTGGCTTTTTTCTCGCCGCGATGCTTTTCGATATAAAGGCTGTGGAAATAGTCAGACACCGACGAAATCACCAGCAGTGAAACGTATATCGGTTCACCGAAGGCATAAAAAAGCAGACTAAAAACCAGCAGAACAGCGTTCTTCAGTCTGACCGGCATAACCGGCAGCGCTGCTATGAAATAACACAGCAGCCCTGCCGGCATAAAGCCATACAGAAAACTTACACTTGAAAACAGCATGGTTTACAGTGCGTTAAAGTTTGCAATGATAGCGTCTGCAGCTGCAGCGTTGGTCATAACCAGCAGGACAAAATTGTCCTTTACAACTACTTCGCACTTTTCAGCTTCAACACAGATCCACTTGCGGGGATTTGCATTGTCGCGTACGCTCTGGGCAATAGCCTCCACGTCGGCACCATCAGGAGCCTTGAGAAGAACGAGGGAATGAGCGATGGAACCGATCATAGCTTCGCTTGCCAAGGCTTCGGCACCCTCAACGGGGTCGATGAACATGTAGTAAACAAAGTTTTCGCTGTCCAGGGGAATATCGCCAACACCGGGCAGATCCTTGACATCGGCCTGAATGGCGGCCAGAATCTCAGACAGGGTCATTGAAGCCATGTCGCTTCCGGCTTCGGGAGCTTCGGGCTCAGCAGAAACCTCTTCCTCGGGCGCAGGTTCGGCAGGAGCTTCAGGCTCAGCAGGGACTTCGGGTTCAACAGGAGCTTCGGATTCAATGGGAGCCGATTCTTCCACGGGAGGTGCAGGATCGGCAGCAGGAGGTGTATCGCCGCAGGCAGCCAGAGCCAGCAGCATGGTCATTGCAAGAAGAATAGAAATGAGTTTTTTCATTTTGGTATTTCCTTTCGTGGATAATATCGCAAGCTGCGATGGTTTTAAGACGCAAGTTCAGAAAAAAAGTTCCCGAAAAATTCAACAGTAATATATTAGCTTCAATCGCAGCAAAAATCAAGTGTTATGTAAACATTCGTGTTCGTTTCGCGGGCATCGCATGTTTATTCTGTGAATTTAACCGTCAACAGTCTTTTATAGACTGTCCTTTCCTGTTTTCGTTGACTTTTCCGCCCAACATTTGTATCATATAAGCACAAATGGCTAGGAGGTGCACACATGTCCGAAGCATTTTATCTTACCCGGGTATCCATGGAAGAAAACCGTTCCATGACTGAAAGCACCATCGACAGCATTCTGGAATCCGCTGTGGATGCTGCGGTGCTTATATCAAATGAATACAAGATTTTGCACATAACCTCAGGTTTTACCGACATCACCGGTCAAAGCAACAGCGAATATATTGGCAAGCCCATGGAATCGCTGAAAATCAGCGATTTTTCTTCCATTCGTCGTGTTATCAAAACCGGCAGCCGTCTTATGGCTGTGCATATGGTCATCGGCGGGCGCAGTTTGCTGGTCAATATCGTTCCCGTAAAGCTGGACAACCAGATAATCGGCGCTGTTGTAATGGTACTTTTCTCTTCCATGGCTGTGTTGAAACGGGCAGTTGCAAATTTCGACAGAGAGTCCTCTGACGCCAACGGGCTTTATGACCAGATATCCAGAAAATCCGGCAGTTACACCTTTGCAGATTTCATTGGCGACAGCCAAATCGTCGAAACTCTCATCACCCAATGTCATCGCATTTCCCATTCCCATCACTCCATCCTGCTCATGGGAGAAACCGGTGTCGGCAAAGAAATTATCGCCAGCGGAATATTTGCCGAATATTCCGGCGGACGCAACATACCTTTTATCAAGATAAACTGCTCTGCCATACCAAAAGACCTTCTGGAATCCGAGTTGTTCGGTCACGAAAAGGGCGCATTCACCGGTGCTGCCGCCACAAAGAAAGGTAAGTTCGAGATGGCCGCAGGCGGCGTTCTCCTGCTGGACGAAATCGGCGAAATGGACCTGAGTCTCCAGAGCAAACTGCTGCGTGTTATCGAAGAACGTGAATTTGAACGCATCGGCGGCAACAAGGTCATCCCTCTGACTGCCCGTATAATCGCCAGCACCAACCAGAACCTGAAAAAGCTGGCTGCCGAAGGCAAATTCAGAATGGACCTGTATTACAGGCTGAACACATTTGAGATCAGTGTGCCTCCCCTGCGTGCGCATAAATCAGACATACCGAAACTCATAGACCATTTTATAAAAATGGACAAGCTGGATCTGGAATTCAGCGACGGTGCTTACGGTATGCTGCTTAATTACCAGTGGCCGGGCAATGTCCGTGAACTTCGCAACGTACTTAACAGGCTTAGTTTCCTGTATCCCGGAAGCGTCATTACGGAAAACCAGGTTTACGAAGCAACCGGCGAAATGTTCTCATACATAGACCTGCCCGAATACCGTTCTTCGGATTCTCCGCTGCCTCCTCCCACAAGAGGGCTGAAAGAAAAATCCGAACCCGTCAGCGCACCGAAACCTCAGCCGATGCCGGAATCCCAGGAAGATGTTCCGGCTCCCACACCAGCATCGGTTGATTATTCCATCACTTCTCAGGAAAAACAGCTGATACTTGCCGCTTTGGAAAAGACGGGCTACAACATGACCAAAACCGCCCAGTTGCTGAACATCGGCCGCAGCACACTTTACAGCCGAATCAGAAAATACGGCATATCCATCGACAAGGGTGTAAAATGACAAGCAGGCATGCCTGTTAGCCGCACGCTTCATTAACTGGTATTCAAATTCCTGTTTCAACCCCTTATCCGGTTCACAATATGGCGATTTAGCCAAAAATAAACATCCATCCGGCGCAAATTTAGGTTGCGAAAAGTATCGAAACTATGCTACAATGGCATTTAGGAATAATTTAAGTAAGGAGTTACTTCTTATGGACAAAATCACTTTGTTTATAAACGGCACTCAGATCGAGGCAGAGCCTGGTCAGAGCGTTCTCGAAGCGTCTCTGGCTGCCGGTATCTACATACCTCACATCTGCACCCATCCCGATCTGCCTACCCAGGGCGGCTGTAAGCTCTGCGTAGTAGAGATCGACGGCGGCGACCCCGTCTGCTCCTGCCAGACCGAGGTCAAAGAAGGCATGAAAGTCGTCACCGAAACTGCTCGTCTCAAGAGCCTCCGCAGCATCGCTATGGAGTTTGTCCTTGCCGGTCATCCCCACGACTGTACCGCATGTAAGGCATACCTCAACTGCGAGCTCCAGGCCCTGATGCAGTACCTGGGCACCGTCAATGCCCGTCTGCGCGACACTCTGTCCGAAAAAGCCACCCACAAGATCAACACCAACAACCCTGTTATCATCCGCGAGATGGAACGCTGCATCCAGTGCGGCCGCTGCGTCCGTGTATGTCAGGAAGTCCGCGGCGTCAAGGTTCTTGACTACCGCAAGAAGGGCGACGAAACCTATATCGGCACCGAATTTGATCTGCCTCTGGTAGATGCCGACTGCCGTTTCTGCTCCGCCTGTGTCGAAGTATGTCCCACCGGTGCTCTGGTAGACGCCGAAGGTATCTTCAATGCCGAGCTGCCCCGTGAAGAGCGTCTCGTTCCCTGTAAGGTCGAATGTCCCGCTCATATCGACATCCCCGCTTACATCCGTGCCATCAACCAGGGCAACTACAGCGAGGCTGTTGGTATCATCCGTGAGAAGGTTCCCTTCCCCCACGCTCTTGGCTATGTCTGCAACAACAAGTGCGAAACCGGCTGTAAGCGTGACAAGCTGAACTCTCCCATTTCTATCCGCAACCTGAAACGTTATGCCGTTGAGCATGACACCGAGCAGGTCTGGAAAGACAAATATATTGCCACCAAGGCCCGTACCGGCAAGAAAGTTGCCGTTGTTGGCGCAGGTCCCTGCGGTCTTACCGCCGCTTACTACCTGAACAAGCTGGGCCACGACGTTACCGTATTCGAAAAGCAGCACATCCCCGGCGGCCACATGACCGGCGGTATGCCCGAATACCGTATCCCCCAGAAGGACGTTCTGGCTGAAGTTAAGGTCATCGAAGATTCCGGCGTAAAGATCGAATGCAGCCATCCCATTACCGA
>JAZULX010000288.1:0-4550 GCA_045603325.1 Oscillospiraceae bacterium
ATGGAAGCTGAAGGCTTTACCTATGTAAAGAAAGACGCTCAGGGCGACCCCACCGCTCAGGTCTCCTTCGTTGCAGACGCCTTCGCTGCCGGCAACGTCGGCGCTCTGATGATCGCTGCCATGTCCGTTGACATGCTGAAGGACGTTGTTATCCGTGCTCAGGAAGCCGGCATCGCTGTTGCTATGCTGGGCGCCGAACCCACCGATTACACCATCGGCGGCTGCGTTTACACCGCTTACGAAATCACCGGTATGTTCGCTGTTCAGGCTGCTGAATACTGGGTACAGACCTCCGGTGCCAACGTTCCCAAGAACGCTGAAGGCAAGTACGAAGTTGCTATCGACACCTACTACGACATCGCTGACGGCGTTTATCGTTCCAACGCTATCCGCGGCACTGTTGAAAAGTCCGAAATCCTGGCTCTGGTTTCCGAAACCACTTCCTACGGCGAATCCGCTTACTCCACCGCTTTCGACAACGCTTCTGACGTTCTGAACGCCAACCCCGACTGCCACATCTTCATTGCTTACGAGCCTGAAGAAGCAATGGGTGCTGCCGACGCTATCGCTGACTATGTTGGTCAGAACGGCGGCGACCTGAAGGACTACTGTGTCATCCCCTGCTACGCAGAAGACACTGCCTTCACCGCTATGTACGAAGAAGTTTCTGCTGACGCTTCCGCCAACGCTATCAAGGGCTATGCCACCTATGGCGACCCCGCTATGCCTTACGGCGAAGAGGCTTCCGCTAAGCTCGGCAAGTCCTACGCTGCTGTTGAAGCTTTCTCCAAGGAACTGATGCCCGACCTGCCCATCATCTTCCCCCCTGTTATGACCGGTCAGCATCTTGCTGAGATCCTCCTCGGCACCTGCGGCATCGAAGGCTACACCTGGAACTTCGGCGAAACCTACTATGACACCATCACTGCTGTCACCGTCGACGGTTTCAACGCCACCTGGTCCATGGGCGACGAGAACCCCGCTGCTGAATACAAGGTACTCGACTAATTCCCTTAATAAGTAACTGATTAGGGGCGGCGTAAGTTAAACTTGCGCCGCCCCGTTTCAAAGCAGAGATCCGGTGACCGGCAAATACAGGCATCCCGAACAGACTTCTTGTTTTTTCGCCTGATTGACCGATTTTCGCACCGGTCACCAATTCATTGATTGCCGCCGAATCACAAGTTCGGTGATGGGAGGCTCTATTTTGGAAAACAAACCTGTACTGTCTTTGAAAGACATTATGAAGGTCTACCCCGGCGTGGTAGCCCTGAACAAGGTTTCTATCGATTTTTATCCCGGCGAAGTTCACGCCCTTATCGGCGAAAACGGTGCCGGCAAATCCACCTTTATCAAGACCATTACCGGTGCTCACGCCCCCGATGGCGGTACCATCACCGTGGATGGAGAAACCTATAACGCCATGACTCCCAGTCTTGCCCGTCAGCACGGTGTAGAATGTATCTATCAGGAATTCAACCTGATCGACGTGCTTTCCGCAGCAGAAAACATCTGCTACGGTGAAAAATACGGCAAGCTGGTAAACCAGAAAAAAATGCGCCAGATCGCTCAGGAAATTTTTGACGATTTCGGCGTAGACATAAACCCCGATACTCTTGTCCGCGACCTTACTCCCGGCCATATGCAGATCGTTGAGATCGCCAAGGCCGTGTCCAAAAACGCTCGCATCCTCATTCTGGACGAGCCTACCGCCCCGTTGTCCATAGCAGAGGTTGAGATCCTTTTCCGCATAGTCCGCAAGCTCAAGGAGCAGGGCGTTGCCATCATCTTTATCTCTCACCGTCTGGACGAAGTTTTTGAACTTACCGACAGAGTATCCATTCTTCGCGATGGCGAATACATAACCACCCTCAACACCGCAGACACCAATCGCGCAGAACTCATCAAATACATGGTCGGCCGTGAAATGACCGCCACCTTCCCTCCCCGCAACGCCACCATCGGCGATGTTGCGCTTGAACTGAAAAACCTCACCGGCAACGGTGTTAAGAACATTTCCTTTAAGGCCCACAGAGGCGAAGTCCTGGGCATTTCCGGACTTGTTGGTGCAGGACGTACCGAAATCATGAAGGTTCTGTTTGGTGCCGAGCCCAAGCAGTGGGGCGAAGTTTACGTCAATGGCCAGCTGGCCGAAATCAAATCTCCCAAAGATGCCATGCACACCCACGGTATCTGCCTCATCCCCGAGGACAGAAAACGTGAAGGCTGCTTCCTTGGCGAAACCATTTCCTGGAACCTTGTTTACAACGTACTTGGCCGCATTTCCAAGGCCGGCGTGGTAGACACCAAACAGGAAGCTGAAATCGCTGACTATTACGGCAAAGCCATGCGCATCAAGGCTCCTGACCTGAAGAACACCAAGGTCATGACCCTTTCCGGCGGCAACCAGCAGAAGGTCGTTGTCGGCAAAGCAATGGCAACCAAGTCTGATATCATTATTTTTGACGAACCCACCCGCGGCGTTGGCGTTGGCGCAAAGTATGAAATTTACGAGCTGATGAACGCCATGTGCGAGGAAGGCAAATGCGTAATCATGGTCACCTCCGATATGGAGGAACTGCTGGGCATGTCCGACCGCATCGTTGTCTTCGGTGAAAAATGTCTGGCCGGTGAGCTGGAAAAAGACCAATTCTCTCAGGAACTTATCCTGGACATGGCCTCTACCAGCGACCGTGAAAAAGAAAATATGGGGGCTTAGCATCCAATGAAAAAAACCTTTTCTTCCTATCTTAAGGACTACATGATGATTATCGTTCTTGTTGCCCTGCTGGCACTGTTCGGTATTCTCTGTCCTGTTGTTGTAGGCCGTTCCTTCCTGTCCGCAGGCAACCTGCTGAACATCCTTGGTCAGAACGCCTACATGGTTATCCTTGGTGTTGGTATTACCTTCATCATGCTGGGCGGCGGCATGGACCTGTCCACCGGCTTCCTTATTTCCACCGTGGGTATTTCCATGGCTCTGATGGACGGTGCCGGTCTCCCCTTCATCGTCACCCTTATCTGCGGCATTCTGCTGGCAGTTATTCTGTCCGGCTTCAACGGCGCAATTTACTCCTGGCTGAAGGTTTTCCCCTTCATCATCACCCTTGCAACTCAGTACATGCTCAACGGTGCAACCTATCTGCTGTCCGGAGGTCTTTCCAAGACCTATCGCAACCTGTCCGAAGGCTTCACCATTCTGGGCGGTTTCAACATTAATGTTGGTTTCGGCTACCTGAAATCCGGCGTTATTGTTATGATCATTATGGTAGCTCTCGGTTCCTTCATCCTGAACAAGACCTATTTCGGCCGTAACGTCTACGCTCTGGGTTCCAACCCCGAAGCTGTTGCTCTGTCCGGCGTTTCCGTTGCAAAAATGCGTATTGCCATCTTTGCTCTGGCCGGCTTCTTCTTCGGTGTTGCTCAGGTCGTCAACGTTGGTAAGATCGGTTCCGTCAACAATTCCATGGGTATCGGTGCTGAATTTACCGTTATGGCAGGCGCTATGCTCGGTGGTATCAAAATGGGCGGCGGCGGCGGTAAAATGTCCAACATGGTCGTTGGTGTTCTTATCATTGCTGTCCTGAACTCCGGCATGAACTACCTGAACCTGAACCAGTACTGGCAGTATGTTGTCCTTGGCGTTGCTCTTCTGGCTGCCGTTATCATGGACACCCTGCAGACCCGTGCTGCTGCAAACGCTGCAAAGAAAGTCACCGGTTCCGCTCCCACCGAGTCCGAACCCCAGACTCCTGTTGCTGCTCAGTAACAAAACAATATGCGGTGCTGCTTTTGCAGCACCGCATTAATAATTTGAGGATAAGTTATGACACAGAAATATATCTTATTTGACCTTGACGGCACCCTGACCGATCCAAAAGTGGGCATTACAGGCTCCGTGGCCTATGCGCTGGAATCCTTTGGGATCCACGTCGAAAACCACGATGACCTGTGCTGTTTCATAGGTCCTCCCCTGCTGGACTCCTTTATGGAGTATTACGGCATGACCGAAGATGATGCCAACCGTGCCATCGCAAAATACCGGGAGCGGTTCAGCGTCACCGGTCTTTTTGAAAACGAGGTTTACGACGGCATTCCGGAACTGCTGCAGCAGCTTAAAGACGCCGGCAAGACCCTTGTTATCGCCACATCAAAACCTGCAGTATTCTCTCAGCGAATTCTTGACCATTTCGATTTGGCAAAATACTTCACTTTCCTGTCCGGCAGCGAACTGGATGGCAGACGAAACGACAAGGCCGAGGTCATTGCCTATGCTCTTGAGCAAACCGGTATCAATGACCTTTCCGACGTTATCATGGTCGGCGACAGAAAGCACGATATTATCGGCGCAAAGAAAAACGGACTGCCCTGCATAGGTGTGCTCTACGGCTATGGCGACCGGGCAGAACACGTGGCCGCAGGCGCAGACTATATTGTCGAAACTGTGGATGAACTGAAAAACCTGCTTATCGGCTGAGTTAAATAACAACCCCCGGCGAGGATCGCGGGCTTGGGGCCGTGCGGGGGGGGGGTTTTTATTTTTTTATTTT
>JAZULX010000289.1:0-2252 GCA_045603325.1 Oscillospiraceae bacterium
CTTCAGCAGACAGTTTGCGCCGCAGCCCATACACTGGACACGGCAGTCGGGAGTGATGACAGACTTGTAAGCCTGTTCACGCTCAGACCACATATAGTCGGTGTCAACGCCAACGCTTATCATGCTCCAGGGCAGGATCTCATCGCGGCTGCGTTCACGCAGAGCATAGAAATCGGGATCAACTCCGCATTTTTCAAAGGCGCCAAGCCAACGCTCAAGGGAGAAGCAGTCACCCCAGCCGTCCATCTTTGCACCGTCACGCCATGCCTGTTCGATAACGGCGCCAAGTCGGCGGTCGCCTCTGGCAAACACGGCTTCAAGATAAGAGGTGTCGGGGTCGTGCCAGTTATAGTTGATGGCTTTGGCTTTCATGGCATCCTTCAGCAGCTGCTGCTTGCGTTTGAACTCTTCCATGGTGTTCTGAGCTTCCCACTGGAAAGGAGTGTGGGGCTTGGGCACAAAGCAGGAAGTGCTTACGGTGATGGTAACGCCGCGGTTTTTGACGGAAGCGGTGCGTTTCCATGTGGCCAGTACTTTATAGGCAAGGTCGGCAATGCCCAGAACGTCCTCATCGGTTTCGGTGGGCAGACCGATCATGAAATACAGCTTAACGCCGTTCCAGCCGCCGGAGAAAGCGGTGGCACAGGAAGTCAGCAGATCTTCTTCGGTGACGTTTTTGTTGATGGCGTCACGCAGACGCTGGGTACCTGCTTCGGGAGCAAAGGTAAGTCCGCTCTTTCTGACCTTCTGCAGACGCTTCATCAGCTCCATGGAGAAATTGTCTGCTCTCAGGGAAGGCAGGGACAGGCTGGTGCTTCTGGGGATGCAGAAATCCAGCAAATCGTCGCACAAAGGTTCCAGCTGACGGTAATCGCTGGTGGACAGGGAAGACAGGGTGATTTCCTGATATCCGGAATCTGTCAGAGCTTCGGTGGCCTGCTGAACAAGTACGTCCTTGGACTTGGAACGAACAGGTCGATAGGCGTAGCCTGCCTGACAGAATCGGCAGCCACGGATGCAGCCGCGGAAAACCTCCAAAGTGGTGCGGTCGTGGACAATTTCTGTGGACGGCACGATGGTTTTGGTGGGGAAATATGCCTTGTCCATATCCTCGATGATACGTTTGACGCAGGGCATCTTGGCTGTTTCCTTGGGAGTGATAGCCTTGATGGTACCGTCGTCATTGTAGCTCACATCGTAAAGTGAGGGAACATAAACGCCGTCTATCTTAGCGGCCTCAATAAGGAACTGCTCCTTGCTCCAATCGGCCTTTTTGGCTTCTGCATAAAGCTGGCATACTTCAACGTCCAGTTCCTCACCTTCGCCAAGGAATACAAGGTCGATGAAATCGGTCAGAGGTTCTGCGTTGTAAGTACAGGTGCCGCCGGCCATGACCATGTTTTTCAGCCCGTGACGGTCAGCTGCATGAAGCGGGATACCGGCAAGGTCAAGCATGTTCAGAATGTTGGTATAAGCCATCTCGTAGCCGATGGAAAAGGCGATGATGTCGAAATCCTTAACAGGGTCACCGCTTTCCAAAGCGTACAGGGGAATATCGTTGTCACGCATCTGCTGTTCCATATCGATCCAGGGAGCAAAAACACGCTCGCACCATACGTTGGGCAGCTCGTTCAGCAGCCCGTAAAGGATGCGCATGCCAAGGTTGGACATACCAATCTCGTAGGTGTCGGGGAAGCAGAAAGCGAAACGGACGTCAACTTCGTCCTTGTTTTTTACTATCTGGTTGTACTCGCCGCCGGTGTAGCGTGCAGGCTTCTGAACCAGCGGAAGAATTCTCTTCAGTTTGTCAGTCATGTTGTCCTCCAAACATTAATATCCTTATCATTTTAACGTATTGGAAGCGGTTTTACAACCAAAATGTTTGACAAGCAGGGTCACAGACAGGGCAAAAAGACCGTATCCGCAGCCGAACAGAAAGCAAAATGCAAGACCCAAAGCGCACAGCCCAGCGGAAACAGCCAAAGATACGGCAAAAGAAATGTTTTCGCTGTCTACGCAAACTGCATCCAGCAACAGCCTGAGCAATCTGCCGCCATCGAGAAAAACCATGGGCAGCAGGTTGTAAATTCCAAGAATCAGGCTTATACCGCCCATAACCAAAAGATTGCCTCGGGGGCAGGGCAGCAGCATTATCGCAAAGAACAGCAGCAGATTGGCAGCCGGACCTGCCAGCACACAGACAGCCTCGTGTTTTGGCTCCATGTATCCGGTGGAAATCTCGGCACACAGGA
>JAZULX010000290.1:0-12243 GCA_045603325.1 Oscillospiraceae bacterium
CGACACCATGGCTCGCTGTGATAAAGTTGCCAAGGTGTTCCACCTGCCTTTCCAGTCCGGAAACGACCGTGTTTTAAAAGCTATGAACCGCCGTTACACTTCCGCCAGCTACCTTGAACTGGTGGATTACGCCCGCTCCGTCATGCCGGATATCGTTCTCACTTCCGACGTTATAGTGGGGTTCCCCGGAGAGACTGACGAGGAATTCGAGGACACTCTCAAACTGGTGGAGCGTGTGGGATTTGATGCTCTGTTCACCTTTATCTACTCTGCAAGAGTAGGCACTCCCGCCGCAAAGATGGAGCAAAACGCAACAAGAGAAGAAATTCAAAAGCGTTTTGACCGCCTTGTGGAACTGCAGAACAACATTTCCGCCCAGCGTCACGAATCCTATGTGGGCAAGACATATCGCGTTCTTGCCGATGGTCACAGTGACGATATTCGTTTCCCTCTCACCGGACGTACCGACGGCAACCGCCTTGTGCGTTTCGTTGGGGACGACAGCGTAATAGGCAATTTTGTAAATGTGAAAATCACCGGTCACAACACCTGGTCGCTGACAGGTGAGATTGTTTAGCGGTATCATTTGTTACAGTTCTCCCCTTGCAACAACTAATTCCAACTTCCGGAGGTCAATATGGCTGAGCTTACCCCCATGATGAAGCAATATCTGGAGATCAAAGAACAGAATAAGGACTGCATTCTCTTTTTCCGTCTTGGCGACTTTTATGAGATGTTCAACGAGGACGCCCGGGTGGCCTCCAAGGAACTGGATCTGGTGCTGACTACCAGAGACAAAAAGGCCGAAAAAGAAGATCAGACTCCAATGTGCGGTATCCCTTACCATTCCAGCGAGGCCTACATCGGCCGCCTTATCGCCAAGGGTTACAAGGTCGCCATTTGCGAACAGACCGAGGATCCCGCCAAGGCCAAGGGGCTTGTCAAGCGCGAGATAGTCCGCACCATCACTCCCGGCACCGTAATAGACAGCTCCATGCTGGACGAAAGCCGCAACAACTATATCTGCTCCGTTGTGAAAGACAATTCCGGCTGCGCCGTTTGCTTTATCGACATGTCCACCGGCGAAGCCTTTGCCACTGCCAGCCAGACCACAGAATACATCGTTAACGAACTGGGCAGATTTTCTCCCACCGAAGCTGCCCTGAACAATGATGCCGCTTTGTGCGCAGATATTGCAGATGCGCTGAATCAGCGGCTCAACTGCCGTGTCGAAAAACTGGAATCCGCTTCTCCCGACCTGTGCGACAGGCTGATAGCTCAGCATTTCGGCAATGTATCCCTGCCGGAAAACTGCCTGCGTTCTGCTGTGGGCGGTTTGCTGGCATTCCTGCATGAAAGCCAGAAAAACGACCTTACCCACATCAACCGTATCGAATACTACGTCAACGGTCGTTTTATGGAACTGGATATCACCGCCCGGCAGAATTTGGAACTGACCGAAACCTTCCGCAGCAGAGACAAAAAGGGTTCTCTGCTTTGGGTGCTGGACAGCACAAAAACTCCCATGGGCAGCCGTATGATCCGTTCATGGCTGGAAAAGCCTCTTCTCAGTGTTACCGAAATAAGAAAACGCAGCACTGCTGTCCGTGAACTGGTGGAAAACACCGTGTCCCGCAGTGAACTGCGACTTCTGCTGCGAAATGTCACCGATATTGAGCGCCTTATAGGCCGCATCGTATATGGCAGCGCCAACGGTCGTGACCTTGTGTCGCTGTCTGCTGCCGCCACTGCTTTGCCCGACGTTTTGGATATGGCCGGCAAGCTCACCAGCCGCAGAATCACCGAACTGTGCGCTGTGGCCGACCCATTGGAAGATATAAGACAGCTGATAGACCAGGCCATTGTGGACACCCCGCCCTTTACCATCCGCGAAGGCGGAATTATCCGCAAGGGATATAACGCCGAGGTAGACCGGCTCCGGGAACTGATAGACGGCGGCGCCAACACCATATTGGAAATCGAAGCCAAAGAACGTGAACGCACCGGTATTCCCAAGCTGAAAACCGGCTACAACCGTGTGTTTGGTTACTACATCGAGATCCCCAGAAGCTACACCGGTCAGGTGCCCGACGATTATATCCGCAAACAGACCCTTGCCAACAACGAGCGGTACATAACTCCCGAGTTGAAAGAGCTGGAGTCCGATATTCTCACTGCTGGCGAGCGGATAACGGCTCTGGAATACGAGCTGTTTACCGAACTGCGTCAGACCATAGCCTCCCATATGGCAAGGATACAGGCCACCTCCGCAGCTGTGGCGGAACTGGATGTGCTGTGTTCTCTGGCAGAAGTTGCTGTGAAAAACAATTACTGCCAGCCGGAAGTGGACGCTTCCTCCGCCATTGAGATTCGTGACGGTCGCCACCCTGTGGTGGAAAAAATGCTGACCGGCAGCCTGTTTGTTCCCAACGATACCATCATCGACGGCGTTAACGACACCACCGAGATCATAACCGGTCCCAACATGGCCGGTAAATCCACCTATATGCGTCAGGTTGCTCTCATTGTTCTCATGGCGCAGATAGGCAGCTTTGTGCCTGCAAGATATGCCCGCATCGGTATAGTAGACAGGATCTTCACCCGTATCGGTGCTTCCGACGACCTTTCTTCCGGCAAATCCACTTTCATGGTGGAGATGACCGAGGTTGCCGACATTCTTCGCAGCGCAACTTCCAAATCTCTGCTGATACTGGACGAAATCGGTCGCGGCACCTCTACCTTTGACGGAATGGCCATTGCCAGAGCAGTACTGGAGCATGCCGCCGCAAAACTGAAAGTTAAAACACTTTTCGCCACCCATTACCACGAACTGACCTGCCTTGAATCGGAACTGGCAGGCGTGAAAAACTATAATATTGCCGTCAAAAAACGCGGTGACGATATTATATTCCTTCGCAAAATTGTCAGAGGCGGCACAGACGACAGTTACGGTATCGAAGTCGCCAAACTGGCAGGCGTGCCCGACAGAGTTATCAAACGCGCCAAACAGATACTTGCCGACCTTGAGCAAAACGGAAACTCTGCACCGGCAGTTCCTGCTGTCCACGAGCCTCAGGATCAGATGAGCTTCATGGACGTTGCAGGCAGTGAAGTTGTTTCCCGACTTAAGGCCACCGACCTGAACGTGCTGACTCCCATTGAAGCCATGAACCTTTTGTTTGAACTCAAAAAAATCGCAGATCAGTAACAGGTATATCCTATGAACAGACAACTTTCCGTAAAAATGACCCGGAACGAATACATCGCCGGTTTCATATTCCTCCCCTTTTACCTCTTCTTCAACGGGCTCATTATCCAGTTTGCGCTCCAGGCTTTGGGGCTGCCTTCTGATGAGCTGACCACCAACCTTGTTTATTTTTATGTAAACTTCATTTTTACCGTTATAGCCTTCCGCAAATTCCTTGCCGAATCTTTGTACCGCTTTATTCACCGTATTGGGCGGTCTATCCTTGGTATATGCTGGAGCTTTGTGGTGTATATCGGCCTGAATGTGATTGTTAATGTCATAATTATGTCAACTGTTGGCGTTGTGGATAATCCCAACAATGAGTATATCAGCGAACTGTTTGGTCAGTCCGGTAAGATAATAACCATCGGTGCTGTACTTCTTGGTCCGTTGGCTGAGGAAGCTCTTTTCAGGGGAGTTATTTTCGGATTTTTCCGGAAGAAAAGCAGAGTTCTGGCCTACGCTATGAGCTTTATCTGTTTTTCCGCAATCCACGTTTGGGCCTATGCCCTTGTTTCTCCGGACTGGACGATATTGGTAAACCTTATTCAGTATCTGCCGCCCACCATTGCACTTTGCTACGCCTATGAAAAGGGTGACAATATTTTCTGCCCTGTAATTCTGCACATGATTGTCAACGCATCCGCCGTCAGCGCCATGAGCGCAGGACTTTTTTAAAAAGGATGGATTCAAATGTCAAAAATCATTCAGCTTGATCCCCATATTGCCGACCTGATTGCTGCCGGTGAGGTGGTTGAGCGTCCCGGTTCCGTAGTCAAGGAACTGGTTGAAAACGCCATAGATGCAGGAGCTACCGCTGTTACCGTGGAAATCCAAAACGGCGGCCTCAGCTATATCCGCATAACAGATAACGGCTGCGGTATTCCCAAGGACCAGGCGGCCACAGCTTTTCTGCGTCATGCCACTTCCAAGCTCAGGACTGCCGATGACCTGTCATCCATAGGCACTCTCGGTTTCCGAGGTGAAGCTCTGGCAGCCATATCAGCCGTATCCAAGATCGACCTGCTAACCCGAGCTGTGGGCGAAAACGAAGGCATTTCCCTGTACCTTGAAGCAGGCGAAGTCCTGGAAAGCGTGCCTGCCGGATGCCCCGAAGGCACCACCATAATCGTCCGTGAGCTGTTTTACAACACTCCCGCAAGGCTGAAGTTTATGAAAAAGGACTCTGCCGAAGCCGGATATATTTCCACCGTTGTTACTAAGCTGGCACTGTCCAAGCCTGAAGTTTCATTCAAGCTGATAAAAGACGGCAAAGAAGAACTGCACACTCCCGGCGACGGCAAGCTGGACAGCGCCGTATACAGCGTTATGGGCCGTGAGTTCGCCATGAGTTCCCTTAAATGTCATGGCGTGTGGAACGACATAACCGTTACCGGTATAGTGTCCGGCCCCACTGCATCCCGTGGTAACCGCAGCTGGCAGTATTTCTTCGTCAACGGTAGAAGTATAAAGTCTTCCACTCTCCAGGCAGCTTTGGAACAGGCCTACAAAAACCGCATTATGACAGGTCGTTTCCCCGCCTGCGTTCTGCATATCGAAATGGCTCTGTCTGCCGTGGATGTAAACGTCCACCCGGCAAAAACAGAAGTCAAGTTCATGCGGGATAAAGACATTTTTGACGCTGTTTACTATGCCGTTATGGCCGCTCTGGGTTCGGAAACCGGTCGTCCCGAGGTTAAGTTTCAAGCAAAACCCCAGGCAGATAACTTTTTCAAAACCATGTCTGCCGAACAATACAAAGAAAAATTCACCGGTAAAACCGCAGCTGCAGGAAATACCGTATCGCAGCCCAAACCGATCAGAAAAGAAACTCCCATTCCCATCATTACCGAGCGTTCTGGTTCAAATGTTACCATTAGCGACAGCGCACGTTCCGGTTTTGGTGAGATCAAAATTCCCAAACCGGCTGCACCTGAGCCTGAGAAGCCGGCAGCCCCGGCATTTGCTCCTGTTGTCAGTTCACCCGAGCCTCCGATCATCCCTGCCGAAAAGCCCGCAGCGGTTGAAATACAGGCCCCTGCAGCTGTTTCTCCTGAACCCCAGCAGACTTCCATGGAGCCGGAATCGGGCATTCCCTATTTCCGCGTCATCGGCGAAGCTCACAAAACATACATTATCGTCGAACAAACCGATGGTATTCTGCTGATAGACAAGCACGCCGCCCACGAGCGGATACTGTTCAACAAATACAAGCGGGATGCTTCTGCCATCATCAGTCAGAACCTGCTCATGCCGGTTATTTTCAGTCCCAGAGGCGAAGAAGCCGACGCTCTGCTGTCCAATATCGAGTTGTTGGAATCTTTCGGTTACGACATCTCCGACTTTGGCAGCGGCAGTATCGTTGTGCGCAGTGTTCCTGCCGACATAGACGGCAGCGACTGCGAAGCCGCCCTGAGCGAAATGGCCGAAGCTCTGCTGGAAGGCCGCCGTCTTGACCCTGCCGAACTGCGTGATGAGCTGCTGCACACCCTTGCCTGCCGCAGTGCCATCAAAGCCGGGGATATCAGCGGTCAGGCTGAACTTGAGGCCATAACCCGCCAGGTACTTACCGACCCCGATGTGCGCTATTGCCCCCACGGTCGTCCCGTGGCTGTGGAAATGAGCAAAACATCCATCGAAAAACAGTTCAAAAGGATATGACCCATGAATAAACTCCTTTGCATCCTCGGCCCCACAGCCTCCGGCAAAACGGCTCTCGGCGTTGCTCTGGCAAAGCTGTTCGACGGCGAAGTCGTCTCTGCGGATTCAATGCAGATTTACCGCGGCATGGATGTGGGCACCGCCAAACCCACCAAAGAGGAAATGGACGGGGTACCCCACCATATGCTGGATATCTGCGACATTTCCGAAAGCTATTCCGTTGCCCGATACGTTCAGGAAGCGGACGCTTGCGTTGTTGACATAATTTCCAGAGGCAAGCTGCCGATAATTGTGGGCGGCACAGGGCTGTATGTGGATGCACTTATTAACGGGCGTGAGTTTTCTGCCCAGAACGAAGATCCCGATCTTCGCCAAAGGCTTGAAGATCAGGCTGAAAGAGACGGCATAGACTCTGTTCGCGATATTTTGAAAAACCACGATCCCGACAGCTATGAGCGGCTGCATCCCAACGACAAAAAGCGAATTATCAGGGCTGCTGAGGTGTGGCTGTCCACCGGCAAAACCATCACTCAGCACGACCGTGAAACAGGTTCTCTCCCACCGAAATACGATGCAATAAAAATCGGTCTTAACTTTGAAGACCGCTCGGAACTCTACGCCAGGATCGACAAGCGTGTTGACATAATGTTGGATAATGGTCTCATTGACGAAGTCCGTTCGCTGCTGGCAAACAACAATAACGGTACCGCTCTTCAGGCCATCGGATACAAAGAATTTTCCGAATACATTGCCGGCAAAATGTCGCTGGAAGAGGCTTGCGAAGCTGTTAAGCAGGGTTCGCGAAGATACGCAAAGCGTCAGCTTACATGGCTCCGCCGTGACAGCAGTATCCACTGGATAACCATGAGCGAACCCGTGAACTTCAATGCAGTTGTGCAAGACGCTTCAGACTATGTCCGCAGCAATCTGTAATTTATTTCCAATACACTTCTTATATCTCGACGCTGCTTCCTTTCTTTCGACTCATACGCGGTGATAAAATCTGCGTATCACACAAAGAAAGGATGACAGATATGTCAAAAACAGCAAATTTACAGGACCTTTTACTTAACGAAATCCGTAAGGATCACATACCGGTGACGGTTTTCCTTGTCAACGGTTTTCAACTCAGAGGCATTGTTACCGGGTTCGACAGTTTTGTGGTTACCGTTGACTCAGAGGGCAAGCAGCAGATGGTTTATAAGCATGCCATCTCCACCATTGTTCCTGCACGAACCATAGATCTGCGGACACAGAATTAATCAACAAAAAGGGGCAGATTCATGAAGCAGACTAAAGTTATGAATTTAATATCGGTTTTGCTTTTTGCGGCAGTTGTGGTGTACATAGTTGTCAATATTTTCACCGCCATGATGAACCCCTTTAAAACCGCCTACGCTGTTAAGTACGAAACCTACGATTCGGCAACGGTTTCCGGCTACACCGTGCGAAACGAAACCGTTATTTACTCCAATTCCGACATTATCAGCCTTGCACGAACAGAGGGTGAAAAGGTAGGCGTTGGACAGGCTGTGGCAGTTGCCTATCGTGACGAAAATGCCGAGGCCCGTCAAACCGAAATAAACTCACTGCAAAAACGTAAGGCTCAGCTGGAAAACGCAGCTTCCGGTAACCTCACTATTTCAGATTCCAATGCGCTGGATCTGGAAATAATCGAGACTGTCAAGGATCTCAACGCCGACATTGCTTCATCCGCTTTTACAGGCATTTCCAACAGCACCAACGAACTCAGATCCCTGATTTTTTCCCGCCACTATGTTTACGGCAACTCCGATGAAGTTGACGCCCAGTTGGAACAGATCAACGCCCAGATAGAAGCGCTTCAAGCTCTGGCTTCCAACGATTCCGACGAAATAACAGCTTCTGCCGCCGGTGTTTTTTCTTCCTATGTAGACGGGTACGAATCGGTGCTCACCCCCGACATGCTGAATTCAATCACCGTTTCGGATTTTGATGACCTGTCCGGTGCAGGCGAAGATACCTCCAGCGGTATCGGCAAGCTCATAACTTCCAGCCGTTGGTATCTGGTTATCACCATGGACGAGGAAGATGCCCTGCTACTGGATGATTACGCCATCGTCCGTTTTTCCGAAAGCCTTCAGGTGGAGATGGACGTGGAGCGCATCGGTCTTTCGGAAAAGGGCCGCTGCATTGTTGTTCTTTCCAGCGACCGCCAGCTTTCCGAAACCACTTTGTATCGTTCTGTGATAGTTGACATAATTTTTGACATTTACTCGGGTCTTCGCATACCAAAGAGCGCACTGCGCATGGATAGTGACGGCAACACATGCGTTTACGTTGTTGAAGCTCGTAATGCAGCCCTGAAATATATTGACATAATTTCCGAATCCGGCGACTATTATGTAGTTGAGGAAGACACCTCCTCCACCGACAATCTGTGGGCAGGTGATGAAATTATAACGGCAGGTCGAAATCTTTACGACGGAAAGGTAGTAGAATAATTTGTACGAATATATAGAAAAAAACGTGGCTGAAATACGCCGCCGTATCAGTGACGCTGCCGAAAAAGCCGGCAGAGACAAAAGGGAAATTATGCTGCTGGCTGCCTCCAAGACCATGCCGTCTGAAGCTGTCAGAGCGGCTATTGCTGCGGGAGTTGATGCCTGCGGCGAAAACCGGGTGCAGGAAATGGTTGCCAAACTGGAAGACGCTGCTTACGAAGGCGCTCCCCTGCATTTCATCGGTCATCTGCAAACCAACAAGGTCAAGCAGGTGGTTGGCAAGGTAAACCTTATCCACTCGGTAGACAGTGTTCGCCTTATGGAACAGATCAACCGTCACGCCGATTCTCTGGGCATTGTTCAGCCGATCCTTCTTGAGGTCAACATCGGCGGAGAACTGTCAAAATCAGGCATCAGCCCGGACAATCTAGATCTGCTGCTTGAATCAGCCGGAAGCTTTCCTGCTTTAGCTGTCAAAGGTCTTATGACCATCCCTCCCGAAACGGAAAACCCGGCAGAAAGTTTGAGATATTTTGCCGAAATGTACAACCTTTATGTTGACATAAAAGGGAAAAAATACGATAATGTATCTATGGACTTTCTGTCTATGGGCATGAGCGCCGACTTTGAATATGCCATAGCTGCAGGCGCAAATATTGTAAGAGTGGGTTCGAACATCTTCGGGCCCAGAGACTATTCAGCAAATAAGTAAAACCGCGCAATTGCGCATCAAATAAACACGGAGGTAACCGAACTATGGGTTTCATGGATCAGCTTAAGAAAATCGCCCGGCCTTATGCCGAGGATGATGAGGAAGAATTCGACGAATTCGCTCCCTCTGTAAATACTGAACCCCAGTTTACAAAAACCGAGCAGGCTCCCAGATACAGCCAGACGATCACCCCCGCTGCGGAAAGCTCCAACAAAGTGGTGACCATTCCTGCCACCACTCAGCTTCAGGTTGTACTTGTAAACCCCATCAACTTTGAAAATGCATCCGAGATCGCCGATCATCTTGGCTCCCGCCGCACCGTTGTTCTCAATCTCGAGTCAACCCCCAAAGATATCGCCCGCAGACTTATCGACTTTTTGAGCGGCGTAACCTACGCTTTGGACGGCAAAATCAAGAAGGTCGCTGTAAGCACCTATATCCTCACACCCTTTAATGTGGACATTATGGGCGAACTGATGGATGAGCTGGAAAACAGCGGACTTTACAACTGATAAGGACGGTTCAATACTATGATGACACCCCAGGAAATGAGACAGATCGTCTTTGATAAGGCCGTGTTCGGCGGTTACGACATGGCATCGGTAGACGAATTCATCGAACAGGCTGCACTGGATTTCACTGCAATGCACAAGGAAAACAACACTCTTAAAAGCAAGATGAAGGTCCTTGTGGAAACTATCGAAGAGTATCGCCGGGAGCAGGAATCCACAAAACAGCAGTTGGCAGAAGCCAAAGCCGCTGCAGAAAAACTCATGGCGGAAACCGAGAAAAAGTGTGCGCTTATGCTGCAGCAGGCTCAGGCAGAAGCCTCCACCTATTCTGTAAGATACAAGGCCGAAGCCGGTGCCGAGGAAGATCGTCTCAACCGCGCAAAAGCCCTTACCGCCAACTATGTGGATCGTGTAAAACAGGTCTGCGCTCAGCATCTCCAGCTGCTGGACGAGCTTACCGCTGTCGACCTTTCCCAGTCCGCTGCTGTAGCCCAGGCAGCACCTGCCGCAGCCGCTCCCGAACCGGAACCTGCCGAACCCGAAGTGGAAGAAATTCCGGCTGTCGAATCCGAAGATGATGACATGATCGTTGTTGAAGAAGCCGCTGTCGAAGCAGCTCCCGAAGAGGATGATTCCTTCAAGAGCGGAGACACCGTTATCATGCGTTTCAAATCCGACGAACTTCCCCCTCTTCCCGAAAGTGAACCTGAAGCAGCCGAAGAATCCGACGACGAAGACGATGTCTTTGCCGAGATTCTCCGGGCAGCCAACGGCGAAAAGGAAGAAACCCCTGCCGTTACTCAGAAAACTTCAAAATTCGAGTTTATCAATCTCCAGTTCGGCAAGGATTACGATTTTAACAAGTAATTTTTCAGGAGGCATTCATGCTTTACGCCGCAGCAGTTCTTCTTCTGGTTGGGCTTGACCAGCTGGTCAAATTTCTCGTTACGACCAATCTTTCCCTTGGCAGCACCGTTGAGCTGCTTCCCGGCATTATCCGGCTTACCTATGTGCGCAACACCGGTGCGGCATTTTCAATGTTTTCCGGTATGCGCTGGCCTCTGATTGCCATAACAATAGCTGTGACCATAGCTCTTATTCTGATTCTGATAAGCAAAAAGATCACTCACCCCTTTGGTGTTTGGTCCCTGGTATTTATCATCGGCGGAGCTATCGGAAACCTTATCGACCGCATCTTGCTGGGCTATGTTGTGGATATGTTTGAACCTACGTTCATCAATTTCGCAGTGTTCAATGTGGCAGATATTTTTGTGGTATGCGGCGGTATTGCATTTTGCATCTACTTTTTGAAGTTCTACGATGATACTCCAAAAGTACCCGAAAATGGTGAAACAAATGAAAATTGAAGCTCTTGCGTCCGAAGAACGACTGGACGTTTTCATCGCAAGAGAAGCAGAAATCAGCCGCTCTCAAGCGGCTGATCTGCTTCAATCGGGCGCTGTTACCCTTGACGGCAAACCTCTGAAGAAAAACGCCAGAACAATTGCCGGGGCTGTTTATGAACTTCAGCTGCCGGAACCTGAAACCGTGGATATCGTCGCTCAGGACATTCCTTTGTCCGTGGTTTTTGAAGACAATGATGTCATTGTTATAGACAAGCCCAAAGGTCTTGTGGTCCACCCTGCACCGGGTCACAGCGACGGCACACTTGTCAATGCGCTGCTGCATCACTGCGGCAGCAGCCTGTCGGGCATCAACGGTCAGCTTCGTCCCGGTATCGTCCATCGAATCGACAAGGATACCAGCGGACTTCTTATAGTTGCCAAAAATGACAACGCTCACCGCGCTCTGGCAGACCAGCTGGCTGACCACAGTCTCAGCAGAGTTTACGAAGCCATTGTCTGCGGCAGGTTCAAGGAGCCTTCCGGCACCATAGACGCTCCCATTGGCAGGCATCCTGCCGACCGCAAGAAAATGGCGGTGGTCCAAAGAGGCGGACGCAACGCCGTAACTCATTACGAAGTTATTGCCGAATACCGGGGTTACAGCCATATTCGCTGCAGGCTCGAAACAGGCCGCACACATCAGATAAGGGTGCATATGGCATCCGTCGGTCATCCGATTTTAGGCGATATGGTTTACGGTCACAAAAAGCCCGAACTCGGCCAGGACACCCAGTGTCTCCACGCCCGTCAGCTAAAATTTGTCCACCCTGTCAGCGGTGAATTGATTGAACTGAGCTGCCCGCTGCCGGAATATTTTTCAAACCTGCTTGACAAATTGAATTCCATGAGCTAATATATTGCCAACTTAATACAGTGCATCGGGGTGCCGACAGCATCAGTCGGCTGAGATGGAGCAAAGTGCAGCTCCGGACCCTTTGAACCTGCTACGGATAATGCCGGCGAAGGGAAATGCGACTTATAATAAGTCTACACCAGGACGTCCAATATCCGGACGTCCTTTTTTCGTCCTACCCGTGGCTCCAAAAACGAAAGGAGATCACAACAATGACAAAAACTCACAACCGTACCCGCGCTTTGGTGGAAGCCGCCATCATGATCGCACTGGCTCAACTGCTGAGCTACCTTACCGTCTACCGCTTTCCTTACGGCGGCTCTGTTGACGCCGCTATGCTGCCCATAATCATCTTTGCTGTCCGATGGG
>JAZULX010000291.1:0-4910 GCA_045603325.1 Oscillospiraceae bacterium
CGGCTAACGCCGTATGATATACTTGCTTTGCAAGCATGATATAATATCCGTTCTTCATACGCGAAGCGTATATCATCTGCGAAGCAGATATCATAGCGTCAGCTATATCATCCGTGACCGCAGGGAACGGATATCATTAAAAAAACAGCAAGTCTTTCGACTTGCTGTTTTATTGGTGACCCGTACGGGACTCGAACCCATGTTACCGCCGTGAAAGGGCGGTGTCTTAACCACTTGACCAACGGGCCTGGTAGCGGCAATCTGATTCGAACAGATGACACTCCGGGTATGAACCGAATGCTCTAGCCAACTGAGCTATGCCGCCGTATGTGCCGCCATCGGCGAGCATTGGTATTATATTATAGCTTACCCAATTTGTCAACAGTTATTTTTAAATTTTTCAAACTTTTTCTGACAAATTATTGGGTTGGAATCAGAACACTATCTGGTGAGTATCTTTGTGCCCACCTTTTGCTTTTTCTTTCCCAAGACGGAAAGAAAAAGGGGGCGCATTTAGCATTTGCAGCGTTGTGCGTTGTAGGGGCTGGCGCCTCGACAGCCCGAAGCGGGACGTCCGGGGGCCGTCCCCTACGATGTAATTCGTTACGTCATGCGTTGTAGGGGCGACGGTATTCAACCTTTAGCCCGGAATTAACATCTAACTCGTTGACTTTTTCTTGTGGTTTCTATATAATTTACTTAAAATATTTAAACAATCGGGAGCTGTTGCAAATGCTGTATCAGGAAGTTGTAAACCTTTACAAGAAATTCCGCCTTATGCACTACAAAAGCCTGTTCGGCAGGGTAGGTGAGCGCGACGGCAGTCTGAGCGCAACCGAAGCCTTTTCTGTGGATGCCATTTATCTGCTGAACGAGCCTACCATCAAGCAGTTTTCCGAATATCTGGGCATTTCCCAGCCCAACGCCACTTACAAAATCAACAGCCTGTCAGACAAGGGTTACGTTGTCAAAGTGCCTTCGGCCGACGATAAGCGTGAATTCCACCTGCAGGTAACCGATAAGTTTTTTGGCTATCTCGACATGAGAAGCCAGTTCATTACCGACGCCGTTTCCGCCCTTGAAGGCAAATACTCCGATCAGGAGCTGGGGCTGTTTGAGAAAATGCTCCGGGATCTTAACGACTGCGTAACCAAAGATTGAATTCCTTTCATCGTTTATTTCCCCGGGTTTGGTTAAATTCTGTATCCCGCGGTTTATATAAGTTTTTGAATGATTTAAGGAGGTTTCCCCATGACAGGTTCACAAAATTTTTGGGACATTGAGGTCTGGTCATTCGTTGTTGTTCTTGCTGTTCTCTTTGCGTCTCTGATGCTGGCCAACGCTTTGCGCCGCCAGATTGGATTCCTGCGCAAATCCCTTATCCCAAGCTCTGTTCTGGCCGGCTTTATCGTGCTTTTTGTTGACTGGATCTATAAATCCGTTGTGGGTCAGTCCATGTTCAACCTGCTGACCCTTGAAGCCCTGACATATCATGGTCTTGGTCTTGGTGTTGTTGCCATGAGCCTGCGTTCAACCGAAAAACTCGCCGGCAAAAAAGGCGATGTACTAAACACCGGTCTTACAACGGTAACCACATACATGGTTCAGGCCATTGTGGGTATCATTATTTCGCTGGCTCTGTTTTATGCCATCGGCAGTTTTGCCGCCGCAGGTATCCTGCTGCCCATGGGCTTTGGTCAGGGTCCCGGTCAGGCATATAACTGGGGCCACATCTACGAAACCTATACCCAGTATCCTGCCTTTGAAAACGGCACCAGTTTCGGTCTGTCCGTAGCTGCTCTCGGTTTCATTGCCGCCAGTGCAGGCGGTGTGCTTCACCTTAACCGTATGCGCAAACAGGGCAAGATCGATCCGTCCATCATAAATGCCGACGAGATGGAAGACCTTTCCGCCGAATCTATCACCGAAAAGGGCGAAATTCCTCTTTCCGAATCGCTGGACAAGCTGACAGCTCAGTTTGGCCTTATCTTCATTGCATATGGTCTTGCTTTTGCAGCCATGTGGTATATGACCAAAGGCTTCGACGCTCTCGGCGGTTTCTTCGAAAACACCGTTAAGCCGCTTATCTGGGGCTTCAACTTCCTGTTTGGTCTGCTGGGAGCCATGCTTGTCAAGGTTGTGCTGAAAGCCTTGAAAAAATCCGGCGTTGCCAAGCGTCAGTACACCAACAACTTCCTGCTCAACCGTATATCCGGCCTGATGTTCGACATTATGGTGGTGGCGTCCATCGCCGCTATCGACCTGTCTGCTTTCAAGCACACCGAATTCATCGTTCCTCTGCTGCTTATCTGCGGCACAGGCACTGTTGCCACCTATTTTTACATACGCTTTGTTTGCAAAAAGCTGTTCAAGGACTACGAAAACGAGGAGTTCCTGGGAATGTACGGCATGCTTACCGGCACCGCCAGCACCGGCCTTATCCTGCTGCGCGAGATAGATCCCCTTTATGAAACTCCTGCCGCCACCAACCTGATTTATCAGAACCTTTGGGCCATCGTTTTCGGTTTTCCGATACTGCTGCTGATGGGCTTTGTTGCCCGCAGCCTTACCTGGACATGGCTGACTCTTGCCATCCTTGTGGTACTGATGGTTATTCTGTCTGTGATCCTGTTCAGATCGTGTATATTCAAGAAAAAAGACCGTCGCCAGTAAGTTGCGGAAATTCTTTTCCGCAACTTACAACGATGCGGATTTGCGCTGCAAATCCATGATGTACGCCTTCGGCGTATGATGCAGGCTTCGCCTATGATGCGTTTCCTGCGAAAACATTAATGAAAAGGACGATATCCGGCGGATATCGTCCTTTAATATTTGAATCATCACGAAGTGATACATCAACATGCCGCAGGCATACTTCACATTGCGTCAGCAATACATCATATTTCCGTAGGAAATACTTCATTTTCCCGTCAGGGAAAACTTCATTGGCAGTTGGTCATATCCCTATGACCAACTGCTTTTACGCAAGGTTTTTTTCATAATCGGCTATCAGCAGGTCTACCACTTCGCCATAGCTTTCCACGCCGCTGGTCTGGTTCATGGCTTTTAAGTAAGTATCGTTGACCTTGGTGGCTGTTTTTGCCACTTTGCCGTCGTTTTTGTCGTAATGGTCTATGGACGCCAGCACGTCTGCCTCCAGCTCGTCGCACATTGCCATCCACAACGCTGCCTGCATGGTTTTATCCAGCCGGCTGACCTGGTTGTATAGATAAATAAACGCCGTATAGTAACCCGAGTATTGGAACTCCGGCAGGCTGCTTTCCCTGCAGGCCAGCATGGCGGTGAAATTCGCCTCGTTTTCCGGGTTGACCGCCAGCCTGTGAGCTATTTCGTGCATCATCGTAAAGGGCAAAGATGCCGGTGCGGAATCCGGATTCACGTTGCATTCCCCGGTGATGGGGCAATACACGCCGGTTATATGGGTCTTGGCCATCCAATAGCTGTTGGACACCTTTTTCGGCGGTGCATAACTGCCCTCAAACCGTGGATATTTCCGGGCCAGATTCTCGTAACCATCAGCGCAATCCTCTGCCAGCTGCTCAAAACTGCCAAGGTCGCAGGTCAGGTCGGCGTTTCTGTCCACCAGAACTGCCGTTTCGTTGGCCTTTTCCAGGTAATAAATGGCCGTTTCATAGAGCTTTTCCCGGTCCGGTTCCAGCAGAGTTATATCCAGAGTATCCGCCAGCGGAAGTGCGTAATAGTTCAGACCCCAAAAGAATATGAACCCCGCATATATGCCGGCAGCTATAAGTGCGCCGTAGGATATGAGCCTGAGCCAGCCGGAAAGCTTTCTGCGGTATGCGGTGTAAATCACTGCAGCGATGGCTGCTATCACAAACCAGATGATGGCAAATTCGGCAAACGACACCGAAACCACGGAAAACACCTTCGACAAAGCACCGCTTATGATTCTGGAAACGGGAGCGTAGGTTTCCGTTATGAACCCGGGATTTTCCCGGGCAAAATATACTGCAACCGCCGCCAAAGCTGCCAGAGCTATGGCGGCGGTGATTCTGATAATCGAGTTTCTATTCTTCAAAGCTGTACAATATACCCCATGCGTCGTCGTATTCTTCGTCAACGGAGACCGTTATAACATCCATCCGTGACTCTACCTCTTCCTTTGTGCTGTATAGCAGGCTGATCCAACCGTATTCGGAGTTATACATATACCATGTCATTCGTCCATCCTGCAGATTGACCATTTTCAGACCAACATCGGTTATGGGGTCACCGGCAAAGTCCTTGGAATTGGTCACCACAGTCGGTTCCTGATTGAACAGCTGATCTGCCAGCTGAGCGTTGTTCAAAGGTTCGCCGTTTTCATCGTACAGAGCATCGGCATGCTCGTCCAGCAGCTGAGTTTCAACCGATTCAAGGTAATCCGCTCCGTGAACCTGGCCGTTGCCGTCGATGATTTTCAGATCGCCTTTGAGATTCTTTACTATCCTCATGTCCTCGCCGTTGTCCACCAGATTCATGCACAAGCTCTGATACTGGAGATTCTGCTCGGTATAAATCTCCTTGACCAGAGACATTCTGTCGTTGAATATGGTGGCTGGCACTGTGTCAGTGTCCGTTCCGAGGAAGTAGGTTATGCTGTCGCCCAGCAGGCAGCCGAGGATGACTGCCACAACTGCCATTACAGCCACGTTTATATAGGTTTTTACAGTTTCGCTCATTGTATCTCTCCATGTGAGTTAAAAGGCATCTGCGGAAAGGCCCCCTTGTGTAGAAGGGTCGTCTTTGGCAATGCCAAACACACGGAGGTTGCTTTCAGCAAACTTTGGGCTGTCAGCGAAGCTGACTGGGGGATTGCTTTATCGGCAACCCCTCCGCCTCACTTTGTTCGGCACCTCCCCTTACACAGGGGAGGCTTATTTTAACCT
>JAZULX010000292.1:0-4861 GCA_045603325.1 Oscillospiraceae bacterium
ACATCCACGGCGGCGGCTGGACCATCGGCTCTGCCATGCAGACCGACAATGTGCTGGCGCATTTCGCCAACGAAGCCAAGCTGGAAGGCTACTCCGTTGAATACCGTCTTGCTCCTTACCACAAGTTCCCTGCTGCTGTGGACGACTGTGTTGACTTCTACTGCGGTCTGTTGGAAATGGGTCACAAGCGTATCGTAGTCGGTGGCGAATCCGCAGGCGCAGGTCTTACCCTTTCTCTTGTCCACGCACTGAAAGCCAAGGGACTTCCCCTGCCTGCCGCGCTTTGGTGTTCTTCCCCTCCTGAGGGATTTGACACCGGCACCGCCCCCTTTATTCAGGACCAGTTCACCGGCTGCAACGACGACATCATCGAGGCTTATGCAGGCGATGCTGACCTGCATGATCCGAGACTGTCTCCCATTTTTGGAGATTTTACCGACTTCCCTCCCATGTTCATTCAGGTAGGCGGCGGCGAAAGTCTTGCGGCAGGCGGCATCAATCTTGCTCTTGCAGCCATGAAATGCAACAACGAAGTCATCCTGCATTGCGGTAAGGATATGCCCCACACCTTCGCCATGGACGCCATTCCCGGCGGTATGGGTGGCAGCTATCCCGAAGCAGTCAACGCCATGAAGGAATTTGTCACCTTTATTACCAACACGCTGGATATTGAATAAAACCTCTCCCAAATAAAAAATATAGCTGTCATTTCGAACCGAGCGAAAGCAAGGGAGAAATCCCCGTCTTAAGAAGGGGATCTCTCCGCCGGATTATCCGGCGTTCGAGATGACAGCTTTTTTATATTATCCCAACCATCGGGGAGTTAAGTTTATCCAAGATAATCTTTTACCAGTTCGGCAATATGATATCCGCTGGCCCAGGAGCCTGCAAGGCCTCCGCAAAGACCTACGGGGCCGATGTTTTCAGTCCAGCTGTAGGTTGCGGCGTCACCGGAACAGTAAACTCCGGGGAAAGGATTTCCGTTTTTGTCCAGCACCCGGAAATCTTCGTCTATGCTGATGCCTCCGCGGGAAGCGCCGTTGTCGAAGTTTCTGACAGCAAATGCATAGAAAGGCGCTGTGGCTATGGGCATCATAAACTCAGCCTTTTTGCCGAAATCATCGTCACTGCCCTTGGCGCAAAGCTCGTTCCAGCGTTCAACAGCCGATTCAAGTTTTCCGGGTTCCATGCCGAGTTTTGCACCAAGCTCGGCAACAGTGTCTGCCTTACGGGCAGGCACGTCCTCAAGGGCGCATTCCTCTTCCACCTCTTTGCGCCACTGGCATACACGGCCGTTATCCAAAGGACGCATACGGCTGCCGAAAAGCTCCAGCATAGGCTCGTCGGTTATCATATAGCAGAAACCGGACTTTGTGCGCAGGATAACTTCCGCTGCCGGGCAGTTGGCTCCGTTTATGGGAGCGCCGCCGCCCATGCCTTCGTTGGACATTTCGAAACAGCGGTCACCTTCGTCATTGACGAAAACCGCTTCCTTGTTGCCGATCATCATGTTTACTGCATAGGAATAGGGGTGATGGGTAGGGCCTCTAACGCCGCCAAGGCCAAAGTCTACCACGCCGCCGATTTTCTCCACCATGAAGTGACCGTCACCGATATTGGTGGGAACGTTCAGGCGCAGATAAGTGGCATCTCCGCGGATCATGTCCGGGTCAATGGCTTTCATGAGTTCGTCGTTCATAAGATAGCCGCCGGTGCCCAGTATGAATGCCTTTGCGTAAATGATAACCTCACCGCCGGGATCCATTGCTTTTACGCCTATGACCTTGCCGTTTTCGGCTATGAATTCCACAGCTCTGGTCTGACTAAAGTATCTGGCACCTTTTTTGATGGCGGTTTCAAAGAGTTTTTCGGTTATCCAGGAACCCATCCAGCCGGGGCCGATGGAATCATCGTCGGACTTGCCGTTGATGTGGCGTTCCTTCATGTCGAAAGGCATGGGGCCTCCCTGGGCAGGAACAAAGGGTGCGGTGAACGAGGGGTCAAGTTCGTCAAACCAGTCCAGGAACTCGCCGTTGGCAGAAATGTTGCTGCGCAGCTTGTCCATATCCTTGTAACCGTTTTTCTGGTTGCGGAGCCAGAACTGAACCTGGCCCTCAATGTCGGCAGATTTGCCGATTTTGGCGTAATATTTCTTTGCTCCGGGGAACTGGCCGCCGTGGGCAAACCATGTGCCGCCGCCATAGTGCTTTGCGGCTTCGATGAGGATAACGTCCATGCCCAGATCGGCAGCTCTGGCAGCTGCACCTGTTCCAACACCGCCGGCGCCCATTACCAGCACATCGCAGCTGTATGTAACGGGGGCGTGTTTTTCAGGCTCTGCAGCAGGTTCGGTGCTCTTGATGAGGTCAAGCCGGCAAAGCTCCACGCACTTTCCGCATTCGATACATTTTTCCTGATCTATCTGGTTTCTGCCGTCTTTGATCCTTATGGCGGAAACGGGACATTCCAGTTCGCAGTAGTGGCAGCCTATGCAGCCTCTTTCTATGTAATATGCCATGGAAACTCTCCTTTTCAATATGTCTTACTGATATTTTAACCCCAACAAAAAGCACTGTCTACAATCACTAATGCAAGTACAACATCAAAAGGCTGATTATCCATCGGATAATCAGCCTTGAATTTCAGTCATTCAGCACCAGTTTTGCTTTTTTGAGCGCAATAATGATAACAGGTATCAGCACGATGTGGAGGATGATGCCGGGTATGGCGTTGGTAACGGCACCGGCAACAAAGGCCGAAAACGGGAATGTTGTCTGCTGGAGTCCTGCCAGCGCAAACTGGACTACGCCCCAAACTATCCTGCCGCCTATCATGGCAGCAATGAGAGAAACGTATATAAACCCGTTCTTTTTCGGCAGCAGCTTGTACAGCAAACCGGAAATAACTCCGTAAGCCGCCAGTTCAAAGGCCATGGCCAGGGCTGTCATGAACGGCGGCATACCGAACATTGCCGACCGCAGCAGCGGTGCAACTGCTCCCACCACCATGCCATAGGGCCAACCGCACAGGAATCCGCAAAGGAAAACCGGGATATGCATGGGGCTGAGAGCACTTCCTATCTGTGGTATCTGCCCTGTCAGGAAAGGCAGAACCATTGCAAGGGCAAGGCACAGGGCAGAATATGTAATTTTCAGTACTTTCTTTTTCATTTTGTTTCCTTTCTCCGAAACACAAAAAGGTATCGCCTTTCGTGCAGAAAAGCAATACCTTCGATGATATTACAAACTATAAAATTGGGTCTGTGCTGAGAAAGGACTTCTGTCCATAAGGCGGCTTCATGCCGACCTGAACGTATTATACTACAATCCGACAGGATTTTCAACCGTTGGACGCAGCTTCTTTTATTCTGCGAAGTGCATCGTCCAGAAGCGCATTGGTGGAACAGGCGTCCACTCCCGCAATAACGGTGTTGCAGCGGTTCATGGGTATCAGGACTTTCACCGCATTACTGCGACCCACGGCTGCTGCCATGGTTTCGGTAACTTCGCCCATCATTGCATCGGCTATCACTATGCCAATTGGCCCAACTATGACATCTGCCCATCGGCTGCACACCACAACGGAGTTTTCACCGGTGGCAGCATTTGAGGTTCCACCCTTTATCATGTTTGCGGTTGCAATGCTGTTGGTGCCCACTGCACGCAGCTGAGCATCAGGAATCTGTTCGCTTATCATCTTTACCAGCTGGCGGCCGATATTCCCGCCCTGACCGTCTATAACAAGGACATTCATACTTATTCTTCCTTTTAACAATATATTATGATGATAGCATATATCTTCCATGCAGACAAGCAAAACAGGAACGGCCGATTAAAACCGTTCCTGTTTTTAAACTGAAAATTACTCGTGGGCTGCGTACCAGGCGTCCAAATCTATGCCAAAGCCCTCATATTCTTCACGGGTGGGGCCATAGTTTTCATCGTCAAAGCTCCAGGATTCATAAGGCACGGGCAGGAAGATCTCCATTTCCTCACGCAGACGGTCGGAAGAGAATTCGCTGTACTGCTTGGAGCTCAGGTATTCATGTACGGTAGAGGCCGCTACCTGAGCGCCGCCTTCACCCTGCCATGCTTCCTGTTCGTTGGCAGTTCCACTGTCGCCGCCGGGGCCACCGGGACCGCCGCCTCCGGGAGGAGGATTGCCGCCCATGCCGCCGCTGTTGCCGCCCAGGGTCAGATAGAACTTGCCCATGAAGTCAGTGAACATATGCAGATGCCACATCTTCCACACGCCGTTTTCCTTAACAAAGTCAACGCCATAGATTTCCCAGATGGTGTTGGCGCTGGAACCGCTTTCTGCGATCATGCCGGGAGAGTACCAGAAGCACTTTGCGGTCTGGCCGTCTTCAGCAACTTCGATGATAGCGGTGGTGGTAACATGCAGCAGGGCCTGGCCTACGCCGCCGTATTTGTCAATGATTTCTTCGTCGGTCATGCCGGAAATGTCGATACCCTTGTTTTCGCAGTATCTCTTGGCGCTGGACAGCCAGGAGGTGTCGTGGCCTTCAACATAAGCTTCCCAAATGCTGTCGTAGCCCACATAGAAGCCCTGATTCTGACCAAAGGATGCAGTGGCCTGGTTTTCGGGTTCCTGAACCCAGATGGTTTCCATCTCTTCACGATGCAGGCCGTAGCAGTGGTACATAACGTGCCAGCTCATGATGTTCTGGATCTCCTGCTGATCAAGAGCCTTGCGGGCCATGGAATATACTTCATCCACGGTGGGACCTTCCGGTTCTTCTTCAGCGGGAGCAGGTTCTTCTACGGGTGCTTCTGCGGGTGCTTCCACAGCTTCTTCAACGGGAGCGGGTTCTTCTGCGGGTTCTTCCTTTGCGGCGCAG
>JAZULX010000293.1:0-3588 GCA_045603325.1 Oscillospiraceae bacterium
GGTGGCGCTCTACCGGATGAGCTACGCCCGCTTATTGGCGGTACTATTGCACCGCCTAAGCTATCGATATGATAACTTGGTGCCTTGGGCCGGAGTCGAACCAGCGACACGCGGATTTTCAGTCCGCTGCTCTACCAACTGAGCTACCAAGGCGAATTTGGCGACCCGGAACGGGCTCGAACCGTCGACCTCCAGCGTGACAGGCTGGCGTTCTAACCAACTGAACTACCGGGCCAAATGGTGGGAACAACAGGGCTCGAACCTGTGACCCCATGCTTGTAAGGCATGTGCTCTCCCAGCTGAGCTATGCTCCCATTCGCGATTGCGGCGAAGCCTATTATACTAAACGAACTACGAAATGTCAACCATAAAATTGCAAAATTTTGAATTTATTTTTCATGGCGAAATATCGCATATTCTTCAGCATTTGAAAGAACCTGAATACTAAAGTTCAGCCAAAAGCTGACGAATATCGTCCGCCGTAAACTTGTAAATCACGTCGCAGAAACGGCACTCAACCTCCGCAGTTTCCTGTTCCTCTGCCAGCTGAGTAAGTTCTTCCCTGCCAAGGCTAAGCAACACACCGGTGACCCGTTCTCTTGAGCAATAGCATTTATATGCCACATCAACTTCTTCCAGAACTTCGACACCAAGATCACCCATTACAGCCTGAAGAATCTCAAGAGGACCCATTCCGCTGTCGAGCATGGTTGTAACGTTTCCTGCTCTTTGAATTCCCTGCTCAAGCTTGTCAATCACATCATCACCAGCTCCGGGAAGCAGCTGAATGATATATCCGCCTGCAGCCTTAACTGTTCTGTCGCGATCAACAAGGACGCCCAAGGCCACTGCTGAGGGTATCTGCTCACTTTCGGCAAGATATGCTGTCAGGTCTTCTGCAATTTCACCGCTGACAAGAGCAATACTGCCAATGTACGGCTCTTTCATATTCAGGTCCTTGATAACTGTCAATGAGCCTTCTGTTCCCACAGCTGCGCCCACATCAAGCTTGCCCTGATACTTTTCCATAATTGCAAGGCCCGGATTCTGAACGTATCCTCGAACGTTACCGAATTCGTCACCCACAGCAAGCACGGTTCCAAGAGGACCTCCGCCTTTGACCTGCAAAGTCACTGAGCTGCCTTCAACCTTCAGCGCATTACCAAGCATGGAAGCTGCGCTCAGAACTCTGCCAAGGGCAGCACAGGCCACAGGTTCGCAGTTATGGATCTGACGGGCACGTTCTACAATATTCTTCGACGATATAGCGACAGCCTGAACAAAGCCGTCATTAGAAATTGCTCTGATAAGTTTATCGGACATCAGTAATTATCTCTCCTGGCTGTAATAAAAATTCTAAGTTCCTCATCCTTGGGAGCTTCCGTTTTTCTGTCTGCATAGAATTTGACATCATGGAAACCGTTGGTTTCAAGCAGTGACTTCAACTGATCGGGAGCATAAGCATACTCGTAATGCTCCTCAAATCCCCTCTTCCAAAGACCGCTTTTCTGTTTTTTGAAAATATCCATCCCATAGAAACAAAGATTGGATTCTTCGTTGAATTCCGTTCTCCAGACGCAATAGGAGTTTTCATCTTCATCGATAAACATTCCGCCATCAAGATTCTTCAGTTTGTATGCAGAATTGATATCAAAAATGAAGAGACCGTTGGGATTGATGAAGAACTTCAATCTATCAAACGTCTTTGCAGCATCTTCGGGATCGGTCAGATAGTTTATACCGTCAAGGCAGCATACTGCGCAGTCCACAGTACCGTAAAGGTCAAGCTTTGTCATGTCCTGATTAAGAAACAACGGACGTGTTCCCTGAACGCTTTGAGCCTTGTCAAAGGCCTCAGACAGCATTTCTATAGAACGGTCAACACCAATAAGCTCGTATCCACGGTCTGCCAGCAAACAGGTCAAAGTACCGGTGCCACATGCAAGATCCAGCATGGATTTGACTTCAAGATTCTCGATCTTAAAAATCTGCTCATAAAAATCCGCAAAGGATGCGTAATCAATATCCCGGGTAAAATCGTCATAACACCCGGCAAGAATTCCGTATTCACTCATTGTTATCACTTTTCATTCTGTCGAGAACGGCTCTGTAACCGTCCTCGCCGTAATTAAGGGCGCGGCTTACTCTGCTGATGGTTGCTGAGCTGGCGCCTGTCTTTTCGACAATATCGTTATAGATGTATCCCTCATCCAACAGCTGAGCAACCTTGAAACGCTGCTCCATGGAAAGAAGCTCGTTGATTGTGCAAAGGTCGGCAAAGAATCCCTTGCATTCTTCCTCGTTCTCAAGCTTCAGTATTGCTTTATAAAGGTCATTGTTTGCACCAAGGTTCTTTTTCCCCATGTTACCGTCCCCTTTCAGGGATATTTTAACACATTATTGCGTGAAAGTAAACCTGATAATATATTGATAAATTACATTTTATTGCTATAATTATTTCCGAAAGGACTGATTTTAGTGGATGAAAAAACTTTGATACAGATTAAAATTAACCGGCAGGTCATGAAAGGGCACGGAGATTTTTCTCCCGAGACCGACCAGAGTCTTGGACTTCCCCAGCCTGCTTTGTATGTTGAAAGAGAATATGTTAAGGTCTATGAACTGCCGACCGACTATAAGGATGTCATTACAACCAACAACCTGTTTGAAGTTATGAATAATCGAAATTCCAAACGCAGCTTTACAGCGCAGAGCCTCACTCTCAGTGAGCTTTCCTGGCTGCTTTGGATTACTCAGGGTGAGCGTCAGGTCATAGGCAAACGCAACAAAGCTTCCATGCGCACTGTTCCCTCTGCCGGGGCACGTCAGCCTTTGGAAACATACCTGCTCATTAACAATGTTGATGGTCTTGAACAAGGTCTTTATCACTACATTCCCTCCGGACATAAGCTTGGTTATCTCGGAACAAAGGAAAACCTGATAGAAGAAGCTGCGTATGCTTTTGGAGGCCAGACTTTCTTTGCCGAAGCTCCTATAGGCTTCATCTGGGCTGCTGTTCCTTACCGCACAGAATGGCGTTATGCTCTGCAGGCACAGAAATATGCGTTGCTTGATGCAGGTCATGCCTGTGAAAATCTATACCTTGCCGCTGCATCTATCGGCTGCGGAACCTGCGCTATCGGCGCTTACCGTCAGAAAGAGGCTGATGACTTGCTCGGTCTTGACGGCAGCGAATCCAACGCTCAGGATCAGCAGTTTGTAATTTATGCAGCTGCTCTGGGAAAAACAGAATAAAAAATCGAACCTGATGACAATACGAATCATCAGGTTTGTTTTAAAAGTAAACACTGTTCAAAATAACATTGAAATTTCAACCGGAATATGTTAGTTTTTTAGTTAGAAAACATATTTGAAAAGAAAGGAAAAGGAATACGTATGAATCATAAGTATCAGCACGTTCTGCAGCCCATGAAACTGGGCAAGAACATTCTGAAAAACCGCATCATCAACGCAAAATCCGTTGCAATTCAGGACGATTTCGATTCTATGGCCGAATTTCTCGGCGGTCTTGCAAGAAACGGCGCCTCCATCGTAACCTGTGCTCCCGGCATGTTCAAGGAAGTAAAG
>JAZULX010000294.1:0-7178 GCA_045603325.1 Oscillospiraceae bacterium
ATGCTTTTTCTGTCCACTGTGGTCCCTCTTTTCGGGTGATATCGCTGATAATTATACCCCAAATCCATTGTGATGACAATAAATTTGGGGTATTGGACTTTTGTTATTTCTTTTTCGGATAGATTCCAAACAGCGCCCGGATTCCGGGAACATGGCGCCAGATCTCGTAGGACAGAATGCTCAGTGCTGTGGTGCAGAGCGTTACCAACAGGTAATTCAATGCAATATTGTCGCTGCGTTGGGTGATGATGTAGGCAGAATAAAGCAGAATGGTCTGATGCACCAGATATATGTGGAAACTGGAACCAGAAAAATACTCGGTTACCTTGTTGCTGAAATTGACAAATCGGGCGAATATGCCCACGCAGGCCAGACTTCCAAACCATCCGCAGGCGTACCACATGGCTTCGTCCAGCGGGTCGGAGATGGTGTAATAACAAGTGCCGATAAGCTTTTTTGTCAGATAAAGCAGCATCAAAGCGGTGATGACGGTAAAGCCGGCCCAGTGATTTTTGACTTCTTCTATGATGTGATCGTGGGAGAACAAAGCGTATCCCAACAGGAAGATTATAAAATATCTTCCGTAATAGTCGTAATAACCCACATGAAGAATGAAACCAAAGGCAGTTACGGGAATTGCAAGCAGGTACAGTGTGCGGATATCTGCCTTGCCGCACAGCTGCCACAGCCTGTCCTTGTAATTGAAGATGAGCAGGAAAAGTCCAACAGCTGCGGTGACAACTAAAAGAACCTTCATAAACCAAAGATGAGCATTCTGGTTGATGTAATAGTTCCAGAAATTTGGCAGGAACCACCGTTCCATGAAATGCCAGTAGTATTTGAATCCATAATTGCCAACGATGGAACCGAGATATGCCTGAGGGGGCAGCAACACCAGCTTGGCTACTGCAAAAGGCAGCAGAATTTTAGTGATTCTTCCAATGGCATAGTGTTTTGCGCCCTTTCGCTGACAGCTGAACCGCATACTCATACCAGAAATCAGGAAAAATGCTCCCTGACGCCAGGGCTCGGACAGGAACATTACTGCGTCCATGGAAAGGAACCCCGGAGCAGTGTAGTAAAACGGCAGCTGGGATGAATTGAAACACATACATGTATGCATCAGTATAAGTTGAAGCATGATCACCCATTTCAGGTTATCAATATAGTGTTTCCGCATCTGCCTTCTCCTTCACATAAATGTCACAAAGACAATTATGAAAGAAAAACAGGCGCAAGTCAAGCAAAAATGTGTCTATTGAGGCAAAAAAGTGTAGAATAATGTCACAAAGACAGAGCGTGATAGACGGTGCCGTCCAGGGATTTCCAAACGAAGGAAGCGTTTTCCAGCAGCATATAGCTGTGGGCGCTGTTTTCTTTTGGAATGGAAACGGAACCCGGATTCAGATACAGGTTGTTGTCCCCGAAAGGCTGCCAAGCTGGAACGTGAGTGTGCCCGTGAAGCAGGATGTCTCCCTTTTGGAGCGGGGGAGGTGAATCCGTATTGTAAACGTGGCCATGGGTGGCATAAATCAGCCATCCCGATTCCTGCAGCAGGCAGTAATCTGCCATTATCGGGAACTGGAGAACCATCTGATCCACCTCTGTGTCGCAATTGCCCCGCACACAGAAAATATTATGCTTTTCGGCATTGAGCATGGAGATAACCTCTTTTGGTGCATAGCCTTCGGGCAGGTCGTTTCTCGGGCCGTGATAAAGGATGTCCCCCAACAGCAAAAGCCGGTCGGCTTTTTCGGCGTGGAAAGCATCCAGCATCTTTTTGCAGTAAACGGCAGAGCCGTGGATATCGGAAGCGATCATAAGCTTCATATTTGAAACCTCCTGAGGTTTGAGTGCTGAAAACAGTATATTGCAATCTTAAAAACAAGTCAAATTCTTGTTATTTTTCAGCAGGGGTTGCTATCGGCACAGCTGTTCAAAAGGCGCAATAAAAAATGGTGGTCAGACATTGTCCGACCACCATTTTTGCGGATAGATTCAATTAAAAGGTATTTGCTATCTGATAACCCTGACGGATAGCGGTCTGGAGGTTGCCCATCTGACCGCAGTCGCCTATGGCAAAGAACTGCTTGCCGCAGTTTGCATACTGCATGGCGGTTGCCACATTGGCGCGCATACCGGCAGCCAGCAGAACAGTACCGGCCTTGACAGTGTGTTCGTCACCGTTTTCGTCGCGATAGCTGACAGCGCCGTCGGCAATGCCGGTGCAGGTGGCTTTGAGTATGATTTTCAAGGTGTCGGAATATTCCTCAACAGCGTCGATAAACATGTTGTAGTAATGTACACGCTTGGCTTCTTCGGCAACAACGTCTTTCATCTCGATAATGGTGACGTTTTTGCCCTTCTGAGCCAGATGCAGACCGGTTTCCACGCCGATTTCACCGCCGCCGATAATAACAACGTTTTCGTCGATGAAGTCTTCGTTGCCAAAGGCCTTCACTGCGGGGACAGCAGCGTCTATGCCGGGAATGGGAGGCACGATGGGCAGGGAACCCACGGCGGCCAGCACCACGTCGTAACCCTGTTTTTCCAAAACCTCGGGGTCGGGAGCGCAGTCCAGATGGACGGTGATGTTGGGGCTTTCCATGCACTTGCGTTCAAAATATTTAAGCAGATTGAACATGGGCCACTTGAAAGCAGCGTAGCGGGAGTGGTCTATCATGCCGCCGAGATGGTCGTTCTTTTCGTAAATAGTGACCTTGTGACCGCGCTCTGCAGCAGTGAGAGCGGCTTTCATACCGGCAGGACCGCCGCCGACGATGGCTACATTTTTGATGCGGTCAACGGGAACGATACGGCGGTCGGCAGTCTTTTCGCTGCCGAAACGGGGATTGACCACGCAAACGGTCAGGTTGTGGTTGGCTGCGTGGCACTTGTTGCAGCGCAGGCAGGGAACGATATCGTCGGCCTTGCCTTCCTGAAGCAGACGGCCGTAGTTGGGGTTGGAAACGTAGGCTCTGGCCATGGACAGCAGGTCAGCTTTACCGGAAGCAATGGCTTCTTCGCAGTCTTTGGGGTCAAAGAAACCTGCGGAAGCTGCAATGGCGATCTTGACGCCGGCCTTTTTGATGTGCTCTGCCATGTACAGGAAAGGAGTGCGTCCCTTGGCAAAACCGGTGGGATGCTGGTTGTCCAGTTCCTGGGAACGAATGGTCAGAATGTCGATAAGACCTTCGGCAGCTTTGGCAAAGTTAACGGTGTCGTCCAGACTCCAGCCTTCGGGCTCGATGTCGTGACCGGAGATGGAAGCTTCGATGGTAAAGTTCTTGCCGCACAGTTCCTTGATGCGCTTGCACAGCAGCAAAGAGAAGCGGATGCGGTTTTCAAAGCTGCCGCCAAACTCGTCGGTACGTTTGTTGGTGATGGGGGAGAGCATTCTGCCGGGAAGCACCATGCGGTAAGACATGTGGATGTAGGTGCCGTCGAAACCGCAGTCGGCCATGTTCTTTGCAAGACCGGCGTACTTTTCGATCAGTTCATAAAGCTGCTCGGTGGGGATCTCCTTGTTGTTGGAGGTGGGCTGAGCCTTGCTGCCGGGCATCATGCGGATGGTGGGAGCACCATCGGAAGCGTCCATTCCCGGAGGAGCAAACATCATGATTACGCCGTGGGCTCTGGCACCGTAATAATGAACGGCATCAGCCATCTGAGCCATATAGTGCTGGGCATCCGGGTCGGAAGCGTCCCAACCGTTACCGCCTTTGCGGGTGCCGAAACTGTTGCCGTCGCAGGTGACGATGGCGGCGCCGCCTCTGGCACGCTGGGCGTAACATTCGATGAGGTTATCGGAGGGGAAGTTTTCGTCAGCGCTGGCGAAATGAGGTTCGCTGGGAGGAGTAATCATTCTGTTTTTCAAAATGACGTTGCCTACCTGCAGGGGAGAAAGCAGATTGGGATAAATGTCGTGCATAATACTCACCTTTCAATTTTTGTTTTCAATAATTCTGTTATACATATCCCACAAGGCATCGACATTGCCGTAATAGGATTTATAATAGCTGTTATCCGCCATTTCATCGGTCATATCTTCCAACAGTAAGGAGCGGAAACAGCATCGGGCACCTTCGTAATATATGTATGTGAATGTCGGAACCAGCTCGGGGTTTTGGATTGTGACCAAGCCGTTTTCTTTGACGATGTCAAAGACTGCCATACCGCCAAGCCATCGGGCAGCGTCCATCTGGTGAGACAGAAAGTTGCCCAGCGACCACCAGACGGGGACATCCCGGCCATCGGAAGCGGTTATGGTTTCCATAGGCTGCAGCACATGGGGATGGGTGCCGATTATGGCATCGGCGCCGTGTTCAGCAAAGAAGCTGAACCATCGCTGCTGAGAAGAATCCGGCTCGTGGACATACTCTGTTCCCGCATGGAGAAAAACGATGGTGCAGTCTGCATTGGATTCCGCTTCTTCCATCCGGCTTGCAATTGCGGCTTCGTCTCCAAGGGCATCTGCCATCCAGCTTTTGCTGGGGCCGTAACCGTTGTAACCGTAGGTGTAGTTCAGCATGGCTATGGTAATGCCGTTTTTTTCGACGTATGACACGGGAGAAGTTTCGGAATCACGAATACCCAGCAGAGCAATATCCGGGTAATTGGTGCGGAAATAGTCCACGCTGTCCAGAATGCCGGTGTCGCCCTTGTCGCAAACGTGGTTGGTTGCCATGGTCACAATGTCGAAGCCCGCATCCACCAGCGCATCGCCAATGGCGGTGGGGCAGCCGAATTCGGGATATGTGCTGTACAGTGACGGATCGTACACCAACGGGCACTCCTGATTCACAGCTGCCAGATCGGCTGCGGAGATAACATGGGAGATATCCTCGTAAAACTCACGATAATCGTAGCTGCCGTCGCTTTTCTTGCCGGAGTCCAGAACGGTGTTGTGGAGAATATTGTCTCCCACGGCAAGAAAGGTAACCACTTGCTTTTCAGGCAGCTGCGGTTCAATTGACGGCTCAGGTACAGATTCCGGAACGGCAGAGGGAGGTATCACAGTAACTCCGGGCAGGACAGCAGGCTCCTGCACCACCGGTTCCGGGGCGGTTTCGACGGGAACTGAGGAGGATGAGGGTGGCACAGGAGAGGTGGTTTCAACCGGGGCCATTGCCGGATCGTTATTGCAGCCTGCAAGAATGAGGAGCAGGGCAAGTGTTATAATGATTATATTTTTCATCGGCCTCGTTTTTTATAGCGGATCACGTTTCGCTGTCATCCTGAGCGCAGCGAAGGATCTTTAAGATTCTTCGTCCCGTTGCTCCTCAGAATGACAATGGCGGTTCCGCAGGGAATAAGCGGTTACGGCACGCCGTGACCTTACGGCAATGACGGGGGTTATACCCTGATCTTTTCAATAAGTGCTTCCATATCCTTTGCAACGCCGCTCAGTGCGCCGTCCTCAAAGGGAGAGTTCAAACCGGCATCTTTCAGCAGATCGGTAAATACCTTTTCGCCGCCGGTGGACAGGAAACGGAAATAGCGGGCAAAAGCATCATCATAGTCTTTCTGGGACAGCAGCAGGAACTGCAGAGCAGTGACCTGAGCAAGGCAGTAGTCAATGTAATAGAAAGGTGTTTCGTAAATGTGCATCTGATACTGCCAACGGGTGCCTTCCTCAAGATAGGGGATACCTTCCACGGACAGATAAGGACGGTACTTCTTTTCAAGCTCCAGATATGCTTCCTTGCGCTGGGCAGGAGTCATGTCGGGATTTTCATAAACAATGTGCTGGAATTCGTCAACGATAACGCCGTAGGGAATGAAGGAAATGTTATCCATGGCGTGCATGTAACGGTACTTTCCGGCATCGTCGCCAAAGAATTTGTCCATATATTTCCATGCAAAGCATTCCATGGACATGGAATGGACTTCGGCAGTCTCCATAGGGCCAACGTTCAGCTCGGTGTAGAATCGGTTGCCGCAGTTCATGTAGTCGGCAAAAGCGTGACCGGCTTCGTGGGTGACTACGTCAACGTCTCCGGCAGTGCCGTTGAAGTTGGCGAGGATGAACGGCTGCTGATACTTGGGGAAAGAAGTGCAGTAACCGCCGCCCCATTTGTTCATGCGTGATTCCACGTCGAAAGCTTCGTTTTCCAGCATCATGGTGAAAAATGCGTCGGTCTCGGGGCTCATTTCCCGGTACATTTCTTTGCCGGCTGCAAAAATTTCGTCTTTGGTGCCGGGTTTGGGGTCGCCGCCCTTGCAGATAACGCCGTCGTCATAAAGCATAAGCCGGTCTATGCCGAGGTTCTTGCCGTTTTCAGTTTTCAGACGGGAAACCACAGGAGTGATGTCTGCCAGAACATTCTGACGGAACTGCTTTACCATGGTTTCGTCATAACACAGACGGCCCATGCGGTAATAACCCAGCTCAACGAAGTTTTTGTAGCCCATTTTCTTTGCCATGCGGTCACGGACATGGACAAGACGGTCAAAAATGTCGTCCAACTGCTGGCTGTGCTCTGCAAGACCGCGTCCGAGAACCTCATAGCACTCTTTGCGCACTTCCCGGTCATCGTCCTTGGCATATTTCATCAGCATAGCCCGGGGCATTTTTTCGCCCCGGAACTCAAATTCCATGGAAGCCATCAGCTTGGAGTATTCCATGGTGAGCTTGTTCTCCTCCACCATGTCTTCCACGATTTCGGGAGAAATGGCCTTTGCCTGAACTTCGTAGCTTTTGAATATAACGGGAGACAGTTCTTTTTCCAGTTCTGCACGGAAAGGACTTTCCAGCATGGCGTTGATGTAGTTCAGGTTGAGACTTTCGATGGAGGGAGTGATCTCGTCGTAATGTTCCATTTCGGCGATATAGAATTCGTCCACGGTGTTGATGGTGTAACGCATATGGGCAAGGGAAGCGGCGGTGTAAAATTCAGTAAAAAGCTCGTTGTACTTTTCCCGGGCAGCCAGCACCTGAGAAATATCTGCAGCGGATTTTACCTGCTCGATAATTTCGGTCAGGCTTTCAGTCATGGCTTCGAGAGTAATGCGCTGATAAGGGATCTGAGAAACTTTCATAATAAAAACTCCAATTAATAAAAAGCTGTCATTTCGATAGCGGCGGCACGCCGCTGAGAAATCCCCATCTCGCTGGGGATCCCTCGTCGGCTTCAATGGGCGGAATAACCACCCATTGAAGCCTCACTCGGGATGAC